>CALLQM010000127.1 GCA_938014855.1 uncultured Clostridia bacterium
AACCAGCTTACCGGCTCCAATCAGCATGTGGGCAACTTTCCGGGGGTTACGGTGGAACGTAAGGACGGCATCATCCGCGGTCATAAAGGCGTGACGGTAGTTGACCTGCCGGGAATCTATTCGCTTTCTCCTTATACCAGTGAGGAAATTGTTACAAGAGACTTTTTACTTAAAAATCACCCGGATGGCGTGATTAATATTGTGGATGCGACCAATATTGAACGGAATCTATATTTAAGTATGCAAATTATTGAACTAAATATTCCAATGGTGATTGCACTCAATATGATGGATGAAGTAAGGGGAAACGGCGGAACCATTAAAATTAAAAAAATGCAGCAGGAGCTTGGCGTTCCCGTTGTCCCGATTTCTGCCGCAAAAAATGAGGGCATAGACGAACTGATAGAAACGGCAATTATGGTGGCCAGAGAACGACAGCTCCCCAAAAGGATGGATTTTTGTTCCGGTGCGGTACATAGAGCGATCCATGCGACTGCTCATTTAGTGGAAGACCATGCAGAACGGATCAACGTTCCCTCACGGTTCGCCGCCACAAAGTTGGTGGAAGGGGACAGCCCGATGCTCGAACAGCTCAATCTTTCGGATAATGAGAAAGATATGGTCGAGCACAGCGTCAAAGAGATGGAAATGGAACTGGGCACCGATCGCGAAGCGGCGCTGGCCGATATGCGCTACACGTTTATTGAGCGTCTCTGCGGGGATTGTGTGGTAAAATGCGGGGTCAGCAAAGAACATGCCCGCAGTGTCCGCATTGATGGCTTTCTTACGCATAAGTATCTTGCAATTCCGATTTTTCTGCTTGTGATGCTGCTTGTGTTTTGGCTGACGTTTGGCGTAATCGGAAGTTTTTTAAGTGATCTGCTGGCTTATGATATTGAGTTTATCACCAACATTGTTTCCAGTGCGCTGACAACATACGGAATCAATCCGGTAGTGCACAGCTTAATCATTGACGGTGTATTTGCAGGTGTTGGAAGTGTGCTTTCATTCCTGCCCACGATTGTCACGCTCTTCTTTTTTCTGTCGATTTTGGAGGACAGCGGATATATGGCGCGTGTGGCGTTTGTTATGGATAAGTTACTGCGCAAAATCGGTCTATCCGGCCGCTCGTTTGTTCCGATGCTGATTGGATTTGGATGTTCGGTTCCCGCCATTATGGCAACCCGTACGCTTTCTTCCGAACGCGACCGACAGATGACGATTTTGCTCACGCCGTTTATGTCGTGCAGTGCCAAACTGCCGATTTATGCAGTGTTTACCATGGCGTTTTTTCCAAAATACCGTGCGTGGGTGATGATTGCGCTTTATTTGGGCGGTATGCTGATTGCAATTTTGGTTGGTCTTATCCTGAAATGCACGGCGTTTCATGGAAAGCCGGTTCCATTTGTGATGGAGCTGCCAAATTATCGCATGCCAAGCTCAAAAAGCGTCTGGATGCTGATGTGGGATAAAGCAAAAGATTTTTTGACCCGCGCATTTACCATCATTTTTGTTGCAACGATCATTATTTGGGCATTGCAGACGTTTGACAGCCGATTTAATGTAGTAGCTTCCAGCGGTGACAGCATGCTTGCAACGATTGGACGCTGGATTTCGCCGCTGTTTGAACCGCTTGGATTTGCCGATTGGCGTGCAACAACCGCACTGATTACCGGATTTTCTGCCAAGGAAGCGGTTGTCAGTACGCTTACCGTACTTACCGGAAGTTCCACAGCAACCCTTCCGGCGGCACTTACCGAAATGTTTACACCGCTTGCAGCCGGTTCCTTTTTGGTGTTCACTCTGCTGTATACTCCCTGCGTCGCGGCCATTGCCGCAGTAAAGCGGGAATTGGGCGGTGTATGGGCTGCTGTTCAGGTGGCGTTCTGTCAATCTGCAATCGCTTGGCTTGTTGCGTTTGCATTTTATCGAATTGGAAGTCTTATGATATAAAAGGAGGAATCGCGATGAGCATCGGCGATTGGATCATCCTTGGAGTTTTGGCGGTGCTGGTATTTTTTGCAGTCCGCCATGCGATTCGGCACCGCGGTTCCTGTGGGAGCTGCAAAAATTGTATGAAAAATTGTGCAATGCGAAAACCAACCGACGAAGAGAAATAAAACGTACCCCGCAAATTTTTGCGGGGTACGTTTTTTATGTTTCATATGTCTGCAAAATATTTTGTGCGATGTTTCGCCGCGTGGTGCGTAAATCCATCGCCTGCTTTGCAATATATCGATGCGCCTGCGGCTCGGTCATATCCAAATACTGGATGAGGGCACATTTTGCTCGATCGACCAAACGAATCTCCTCGATTTTGGATTGCAGACGGTTATTTTCCGATTGCAGTCCCATCAAACGCTTACGGGATGCATCAATCAGCTTGAGCGCCTGATAAAAAAGCGCTTTACCGATTGGCTTTGAAACCACCATCACGCCGAAATCTTCCACTTTTGCGGAAACATCATCCGCGATTTCGCTTTTTACCAAAAGTATGATGCCCGAAGAACTGCGCTGTGCGGCGCTGATTGCAAGCTCATGCCCAAATTCATCCGACAGGGGAGCGTTGACGATGATCAGTTCAAAATCGTGGTCGACCAACAGCCGACGCGCTTCGCTTCCCGAGCAAGCGCAAACAGGCATGGCATTTCCGGCGGATTTCAGCAAATCGCCCAGCAGACTCTGCCCCTGCGCGGAGCTGGATATCACAAGGATTCGGTCCACAGCGTCACCACCTGTCGAGTTTTATCATATACCAATCAAGCGATTATAACCATGCAAAATAGCGCATGTATTCATATTCCGCACGGCTGCCTGCATATTCGCAGTTTACCCATTCGCTTTGTTTGCTTGTGACCATTTTTTCAATGGTTTTGCTTGGGAGATGTCTTGCCACAAACTCGCTGGCGGCCGCGGCTTTTGCAGCTTCGCCCAAATTCTGCGGCAAAACGCGGAACTTGGAAAGCGATTCTTCCTCTGCGGTAAAGAGATTGAAATCAGCCGGCGGACTAAGTTCCAGCCCGTTTTGAATACCCTCGAGTCCTGCACCTAAAAGCAACGTAAATGCGAGATACGGGTTGCAGAGTGGGTCGGGGGAGCGTAGTTCCATGCGGGAATATTGACCGCTTGCCGCCGGAATGCGAATGAGCGGAGATCGATTTTGATGCGACCATGTGATATAGTTAGGTGCCTCAAAACTGCCGAATCGGGCATAAGAGTTGGTGGATGGATTTAAAAAGAGCGTCATATCATAAATGTTCTCTAAAATTCCGGCAATAAAACTGTGATAGGCCGCGTTGTGCTGTTCGTACTCACGCGCAAACAAATTCTGCCCGTTCTTATAAAGTGACAGGTTAATATGCAGGCCGCTTCCGCTTTTGTCTGCAATCGGTTTGGGCATAAAGGTGGCAAACAAGCCGTTTCGCGCCGCAATATTGCGTACGACGGATTTAAAGGTAATCAGATTATCTGCGCAGGAAAGAGGATCGGAAAATTTAAAATCAATCTCATTTTGACCTGGTCCCTGCTCATGATGGGACGTTTCGGGGTCGATTCCCATTTCTTCCAGTGTCAGGCAGATTTCACGCCGTACATTTTCCCCTTTATCCAGCGGAGCAATGTCGCAGTATCCCGCTTGATCATGCGGAACACGCGTCGGACAGCCTTTTTCATCTATTTCAAACAGATAGAATTCACATTCCGCTCCGATTTTACATTGATACCCTGCGTTTGCCGCTTTCTGAGCGGCCTGCTGAAGTAGATAGCGGCCGTCGCCTTCAAACGGGCGGCCATCGGGGTGGCGGATATTGCAGTACATCCGAACCACCCGTCCCTGTGCAGGTCTCCAAGGCAGAACAGCCAGTGTTGCAGGGTCCGGGAACAAAAGCAGATCGGACTCTTCCACGTTCATGAAGCCGTCAACAGCCGAAGCATCAAAGCAGATGCCCTGCGAAAAAGCGCGGGCAAGTTCACTGGAAAGGATAGAGATATTTTTCGGGGTGCCAAAAATGTCACAAAACGCCAAACGGACAAATTTTACATCGTTTTCCGCAACGTATTGCAGCACTTCGTTTACCGTATAATCCATAGCTAACCTTCTTTCACAACACGTTTTTGCAGTTCTGCGGGAATGAATCATCGGGCTGTTTCTCATGATACCATAATCAATAGATGGTATAAAGCTGTTTATATGGGTTTTTACTGTTTGGAGTCAATATATAAAATTTGGAGGAAAGGATCTCAGTTTTATCTTCTCCAAAATGCGCGCAGAATTCATCCAAATACTGCTCAATTTGTGCAAGATCGTCTGCTGCCGCCTCTTTTACCATGATTTGATTAGGCAGATCAGAGGGCGGGGTTTCACAGCGCAGAAAAATCCTTCCGCCGTGCATACCCGTTCCGCAGAAATGACCGGTAACAGGAACCTCTTTGGGCTGATGCAGTCCAAGAACGACAATGATGCCGCCCGCCTGATATTCTCCGAGGAAACTGCCGGCACAGCCGCCGACAACCATAACGGGCAGTTTTTCTTTATAGGATTTCATATGAATGCCTGCTCGGTAGCCGATGTCGCCGCGGATAAAGATTTTTCCGCCGCGCATGCCGTAACCGGTTGCGTCGCCGCAGGAGCCGTTTACGATGATCGTGCCGTCATTCATGGTATCGCCGGTTGCATCCTGTGCGTTGCCACTTGTGACAATTTTTCCGCCGCCGAGATAAGCCCCGAGTGCGTTTCCGGCAATTCCATCGATGTAAAGGTTTTTGTCACACAGCCCACCTCCGATGTAGCGCTGACCAATGCAGTTTTCCAACGTGATGTCGCGGTCTGTACAGGCGCGGATCTGTTCATTTAGTTTCTGAAAATGCATGGTTCCAACTGTCAGTTTCATTATTTTCTACCTCCCAGCTGCCGCAGGCGTTCTGCTTTGGAAAAGGCCATCAGCTGCGGTTTTTCCTTAATCAATTCAAAATCGATGGTATCCAGCGGAGTCTGATTGCGGATCAAAGCGGTATAGATGCCTGCACGCGCTACTTCGCCGATTAGAATATATCCGACCAATTTGTTGTCTTTAACAACCAGCCGCTTATAAGCAGAATCGTGTTTGAGGACGGTGCTTTCTCCGTTATAACAGCCTGCCGTTATGATGTGCAGACCGAAAAATCCGATTGCATTCATTGGGATTGCGTGGTCGTACCGTTTTTCACCGCCTGCCATGTTGATGCCTGCACATTCGCCCTGCATGTAAGCGTTGGGGAGCAGTGCAAGCACGCGTTCCTCGTTTGTCGTAATGTCCAGGCTTTCCGTACAGTCGCCCGCCGCGTAGATATCAGGCAGGGAAGTGGCGCAGGAAAGGTTGGTCACGATTCCGCGGCGTACAACGCCGCCGGCCTGCTGGATAAGTTCGGTGTTGGGACGGACACCCACTGCGATCACGAGGATATCAAATCCAAGCGTTTCACCGCTTTGCAGAGTGGCGGAATCGGCTGTAAAGGATTGAACACTGTCCGAAAGTTTAAAAACAATGCCTTTTGATTCGATATGAGCCTGCATGATTGCAGATGCTTCTTCATCCAAAATCGACGGCAGAATTCGGTTTGCCAAATCCACTACTGTAATGGAGCCAACCTTGTCGGCAATGCCTTCCGCACATTTTAAACCGATCAGCCCCGCACCGATGATTAGGACGCGCGCGTTTGGATTGAGCGCTTTTTGGAGCGCATGTGCATCGTCTAATGACATGAAAGTGAACTTGTTTTCGACAGAATCGAGTCCGTTCATAGGAGGAACAAACGGTTTGCTTCCGACAGCGGTCAGCAGTTTGTCATATGCAATCGTTTTTCCGTCAGAGGTTTGAACCGTCTTTTTAACGGGGTCGATTGCGGTCACGGTTGTATCAAACAGAGCGGTAACGCCGTTCTTTGTATAAAAATCATCCCCGCGGTATTTCATACGCTGTTCATCCGTTTTGCCCTGCAAAAGATAAGAAATCAGAGGGCGGGAATAGGTGTGATGCGGTTCGCTGGAAATCAGCGTGATGGAGCCTTCCGCATCCACTGTGCGGATACCCTCAACCGCTCCGACGGCGGCCGCGGAATTTCCGATAATTACATAATTCATTCCTGTTCGCCCCTTTCCTCAAACACAATCGCGCGGTTGGGACAGCCCTTGACACATGCGGGCTCTCCTCCGGCATTATCAATGCACAGTTCACATTTTTGAACGGCATGACCTGTGTCGGACGGCATAACCGCGCCGAATGGACAGGACAGGATGCAGGTATAACAGCCCACGCATTTTTCCTGATCGATGGTTATGACGCCGTCTTTACTGATTGTGAGGGCACCGGTAATGCAACCTTTGACGCACAGCGGTTCGTCACAATGCCGGCAGGAAACAGCAAAACTGATGTGTTCTTGTTCTTCAATTTGGATGCGCGGATGGATGGTAACGCCTTTCAGCGCTTTTACCATATCGTCACAGCCGGAATTTGCAAATGCACAGTTGTATTCGCATAGATGGCACCCGAGGCACCATTTTTCATTGACATAAACTCGTTTCATTCTGATGCCCCTTTCTTATTCGCCGGCATGCTTGATGCCTAGAATTTCAAGCTCTTTTTGCGATAGGCCGATTCCGCGAAGCATCAATCGATTGCCGCGCAGGGACTCAATCGAGTTGATTCCCATACCGCCCATCATTTCCTTGATTTCGTGATCCCAAGCAGTAACCAGATTCACAAGGCGCTGAGAGCCGATATCCGGATTCAGACGCTTTACCAGTTCGGGGCGCTGTGTTGCGATTCCCCAGTTGCATCTGCCTGCCTGACAGCTTCGGCAAAGGTGGCATCCAAGCGCAATCAGCGCAGAAGTTGCGATGTAAACCGCATCTGCACCGAGCGCAACGGCTTTGACGATATCGGAGGAGGAGCGGATGGAACCGCCTACCACGATGGAAACGTTGCCGCGGATTCCTTCCTCACGCAAACGCGAATCGACCGCCGCAAGTGCCAGTTCAATCGGAATTCCTACGTTGTCACGGATTCGGGTAGGAGCCGCACCCGTGCCGCCGCGGAATCCGTCAATCGCGATGATGTCCGCGCCGGAACGCGCAATGCCGCTTGCAATCGCCGCTACATTATGCACGGCCGCAATCTTTACGATGACCGGTTTTTTATATGCGGTTGCTTCTTTCAGCGAGTAAACCAGCTGACGCAGATCCTCAATCGAGTAGATGTCATGGTGAGGAGCCGGAGAAATCGCGTCACTGCCCGCCGGAATCATACGAGTACGGGAAACGTCACCGACGATTTTTGCGCCGGGAAGATGCCCGCCGATACCGGGCTTTGCGCCCTGTCCCATTTTAATTTCAATGGCGGAACCGGCTTCCAAGTAGTTTTTATGCACGCCAAAGCGTCCGGATGCAACCTGAACGATTGTATTGGGTCCGTATTGGTAAAAGTCCTCATGCAGACCGCCTTCTCCGGTATTATAGTAAATTCCGAGTTCTGTGGCGGCGCGGGCAAGAGATTCGTGCGCATTGTAGGAAATCGAGCCATAGGACATTGCGGAAAACATAATAGGTACTGAAAGTTCCAGCTGAGGGGTCAGGTTGTTGACAATGTTGCCATCGGCATCGCGCTCGATTTTTGTGGGTTTGGAACCCAAAAACGTTTTGGATTCCATCGGCTCACGCAGAGGGTCAATGGAGGGGTTGGTGACCTGAGATGCGTTAATGAGCATCTTATCCCAATATACCGGGTAATTTTCCGGGTTGCCCATCGAGGACAGCAGGACACCGCCTGTACCTGCCTGCCGGATGATGGAAGAAATTGTATTGCCCGACCAGTTGCCGTTTAATTTATAAGTATCGTCGCTCTTGACGATTTTAATTGAACGGGTGGGGCAGAGGGAAACACAGCGGTGGCAGTTGACGCATTTTTTGCTGTCGCTGATCATTCGATCGAGTTCGGCGTCATAGCGGGTTACCTCATTCGCACACTGCCGTTCGCAGACGCGGCACGAGATGCAGGTGTCGTTATTGCGCACCAATTCATATTCGGGATAGATAAAATCATTTGCAAACATCAGCACACACCTCCTTATCCAGTGTTACGATGACCGGTTCTCCGCCGCGCGGAGCCCACAATTTATCCAAATTCGGTTCCACAACACGAATCGCACATTCTTCACTGGCGATATAGACCGTGTTGTCTTTTTCTCCAACAACCATCGAGCGGAGTTTCAAGCGGTCGTTGAGTGCCATCATGCCGCCGCTGTAACCAAGAAGAATGGAGAACGGTCCGGTAATCAGCATGCTGGAAAATGCATTGCGCAGATAGGTCATGCGCTCCCGCTTTTCAGCCGGGTACTGCTCAATGGTTTTCCAAAACGGCGCCGCGATGACGCTGGCGGCTTCTTCCATGGTAAGCCCCTGACGGCGAACCAAGTAGTCGATCATATAGGTAATAACTTCGGTGTCGGTCAGCAAGGTACAGCGGTAGCCGAACATTTCCATATAGCGGCGGTTGGCATCGTAAGATGAGATTTCACCGTTGTGTACGATGGAATAGTCAAGCATTGCAAACGGATGGGCACCGCCCCACCATCCGGGCGTATTGGTCGGATAACGTCCATGCGCTGTCCAGCAGTAGCCTTCGTATTCGTCAGCCAAGCGGTAAAACTCACCGACATCTTCCGGATAGCCTACTGCTTTAAATACCCCCATATTTTTGCCGGAAGAAAAGACATAAGCACCATCAATAGTGACGTTGATGCGGATGACACAGCGGGCCGTATACTCCCGTTCATCCAGCTGGCTTTCTTCCAAACGCGTGTGATGGGGCTTCACAAAATACCGCCAGATCAGTGGTTCGTTTGTAATCTGAGGCATACGTTTTACCGGAATTTTCGAAAGGTTTACGATGTCAAAATGCTTGTCAAGAAATGTCTCACATGCTGTTTTTGCAGCCGGCGTATCATAAAATACATGAAACGCATAGAGGTCTTTGTATTGCGGGTAAATGCCGTATGCGGCAAAGCCGCCGCCAAGTCCGTTGGAGCGGTCGTGCATGGTTGCAATTGAATCAATGATTGCACGGCCGGAAATGCGTTTTCCGTCACGATTAAAAATTCCGGAGATAGCACATCCGGATGGTATGCGGATCTGTCCTTCACGTTGTCGCAGGTTCATTTCGTCCTGTAACATAATTGAAACCCCCATTCATGATAAACAACAAAAATATAAGGGCGTCCATAAAAAACACCCTGCACTTACAGGAATGCCTTTTATGAACGCCCTTGTTCAATATCTGTATCATACTAAATAGAAGCTACCTTTGTCAATGAAAATGAATGGAAAAATGCATAGCTTGCTGCAATCTTGTTAAATTCGCCTACAAACCAAAAAATACGCGCCTAAAATGCAGGGAAAAATAACGAAACTTGCAAAATTACTTGACAATTTCTTTTTCGAATACTATACTAAGACCATCGAAAGCAAAGACGCTTGCGAGCCTTAATGGGTTTGCAGGCGTCTTTTTTGTTTATGGCCAAACTTGAAAAGGAGTTGTGTGATATGAACAGTGTACCGGAACTTTTCGGCAGTATGGTATTTAACGATGCCGCTATGAAAAAACGCCTTCCCAAAGAGATTTATAAAGAACTCAAAAGAACGATTCAGGACGGCAAACCGCTTGACATCTCGGTTGCCAACGTGGTTGCGAATTCCATGAAGGATTGGGCGATTGAAAAAGGGGTCACGCATTTCACCCACTGGTTCCAGCCGATGACCGGTATCACTGCGGAAAAACACGACAGCTTTATTTCTCCGGTTGGAGACAGCAGTGTCATCATGGAATTTTCCGGCAAAGAACTCATCAAAGGCGAACCGGATGCATCCTCGTTCCCGTCCGGCGGCCTGCGTGCTACATTTGAAGCCCGCGGCTATACCGCATGGGAACCGACGTCTTATGCGTTTATTAAGGAGGGTGTGCTTTGCATCCCGACGGTATTCTGTTCTTATGGCGGGGAAGTGCTCGATAAAAAAACGCCGCTCCTTCGTTCGATGGAAGCAATCAATGTACAGGCACTTCGAATCCTACGTTTGTTTGGCAATACGGCAACACGCGTTGTGACCACGGTCGGTCCGGAACAGGAATACTTCTTGGTGGATAAAGAAGTGTATGACAAACGAAAAGACCTTATTTATACAGGCAGAACGCTGTTTGGTGCGAAACCACCCAAAGGTCAGGAGCTGGAAGACCACTATTTTGGTGCGGTAAAACCTCGCGTCAAAGCGTTTATGAAAGATTTGGACGAAGAACTTTGGAAACTTG
Source organism: uncultured Clostridia bacterium (assembly GCA_938014855.1). Lineage (GTDB taxonomy): Bacteria > Bacillota > Clostridia > Oscillospirales > Ruminococcaceae > Anaerotruncus. Next base: position 10,335 of record CALLQM010000127.1, read on the forward strand.
GCATTCTCTCAAAGACCGAGCACAACGAAGTTGCTCCGGCACAGCATGAACTTGCGCCAATATTTACAAATACCAATGTGGCAACCGACCACAATCAGCTCACAATGGAGCTTATGAAAAAGGTTGCGTCCAAGCATGGACTTGTCTGCCTCCTGCATGAAAAACCGTTTGCCGGCGTGAATGGTTCCGGTAGCATAACAACTGGTCGATTTCCACGACGTCCGGCATGAATCTGCTCGACCCGGGCAAAACCCCGCACGAAAATGCGCAGTTCCTGCTCTTTTTGACTGCGGTCATCAAGGCAGTTGATGAGTACCAAGATCTTCTGCGTGTTTCGGTTGCAAGCGCGGGAAACGACCACCGTTTGGGCGCTAACGAGGCTCCTCCGGCAGTCGTATCCATGTTCCTTGGAACGGAATTGACGGAAATTTTGGAGGCAATCGAAAGCGGCAGTGCATATAACGGCTGTGGCAAAATGGAAATGGAAATCGGTGTGGACGTTCTTCCTCGGTTCCCAAAAGATACCACCGACCGAAATCGTACCTCTCCATTTGCGTTTACTGGAAATAAATTTGAATTCCGCATGCTCGGTTCTACTCTTTCGATTTCGGGCCCGAACATCGTATTAAATACCATCGTTGCGGAAGCGCTTGAGCAGTTTGCCGATCTTTTGGAAAAAGCGGATGATTTTACAGGAGCGCTCAATTCGCTCATTAAAGAGACCATCAAAAACCATAAACGCATCATCTTTAACGGAAACGGTTACGATGATGCTTGGATTCAGGAAGCGGAAAAACGAGGACTTCTCAATCTGCATTCCAGCGCGGAAGCGCTCCCGTATTTCTGTCATGAGAAAAACATCCAGCTGTTTACCAAACATCATATTTTCACCGAAGCGGAAATCCGTTCCCGTTGTGAGATCATGCTGGAAAACTACTGCAAAGTGATTTCGATTGAGGCTCTCACGATGCTGGAAATGGTGCGCAAGGATATTATGCCTGCCGTTTGCAGTTACAGAAAACATCTGAGCGAAACGGCGCTTGCAACGCGTGAACTCTGCCCCGATCTGACATGTGAAAGTGAAATCAAGCTGATTTCTCGTCTTACTTCGCTTTGCAACAGTCTGTCTACCAAAACAGACAATTTGGAAAAAGCGGTCATTGATGCAAAAACACACACCGAAGCGGAGGATTCGGCCACCTACCACCGCGATTATGTGTTCGGCGCAATGCAGGAACTTCGCGCGGTTGCCGACGAAATTGAGGGTCTTGTCGGCGAAACATACTGGCCATATCCTACTTATGGCGCAATGATCTTTAGCGTGCGGTAATCGGATAGGAATATCTAAAAAACAACATATTGGAGTTGACTGTCTTTGACAGAGATTCAACCGCACAATGACGTGCGTTTCCGGCTTTGCGGCAGTCGGAAGCGCACGTATTTTTATGTAAGGAGTGGTGTTTTGATGTATTCTTCAGTAGATACGTTATGGGTTTTATTAGGAGCGTTGTTGGTATTCTTTATGCAGGCGGGTTTTGCGATGGTGGAGACCGGTTTTACAAGAGCCAAAAATGCCGGCAATATCATCATGAAAAATCTAATGGATTTTAGCATTGGTACCGTAGTTTTCTGGATTGTAGGCTTTGGCATTATGTTTGCAGGAAATGGTTTGCTATTTGGAGGATTTGATTTTCTGATTCAAGGCAATTACGACGGAACCTATCCGACAGCGGCATTTGTCATTTTCCAAACAGTATTTTGTGCGACGGCGGCAACCATCGTTTCCGGCGCAATGGCGGAACGTACCAAATTTATTTCTTACTGTATTTATTCGGCAATTCTCAGTGCAGTTGTCTATCCGATTTCCGGACACTGGATTTGGGGCGGCGGATGGCTTTCCCAAATCGGATTCCACGATTTTGCCGGCTCCACCGCGGTACATATGGTAGGAGGCGTGGCGGCATTTGTCGGCGCGGCCATCCTAGGACCACGTATCGGGAAATATAAAAAAGACGGCACCCCAAAAGCGATTCCCGGTCACAACCTCACGCTTGGAGCGCTCGGCGTTTTTATCCTTTGGTTCTGTTGGTTTGGGTTTAACGGCGGTTCAACCGTATCCATGACCGGAGACGATGTGCTTGTTTCCGTTTCCAATATTTTTATTACGACCAATCTTGCGGCGGCGGTGTCCACCTGCACCGTTATGGTAATTACTTGGATTCGCTATAAAAAGCCGGATGTTTCCATGACGCTTAACGGTTCGCTTGCGGGTTTGGTAGCAATCACGGCGGGATGTGATGCGGTTAATCCGGTGGGTGCATTTTGGATTGGGCTGATTGCCGGATTCTTGGTGGTATACGGAATCGAATTCATCGATAAGATTTTAAAAATCGATGACCCGGTCGGCGCCATCGGAGTGCATGGATTATGCGGTGCGGCCGGTACAATTTTGACGGGGCTGTTTGCCTATCATTTGACCGATGAAGCAGGAAATCCAATGGGACTGTTTTATGGCGGCGGCTTTCAATTATTGGGTATTCAGACACTTGGCGTGCTTGCGGTAATCGCATGGGTTGCTGTGGCAATGACGATTGTCTTTTTCATAATCAAACATACAATAGGTCTTCGTGTCCATGCAAAAGAAGAAGTTTTGGGACTAGATAGAGAAGAGCATGGGCTGGTCAGCTGTTATGCCGACTTTATGCCCAATGTGGAAGCATCAGCCGATTATATTCCGGCAGTTCCCGGAAACGTGCCTATTTCACAGGCGGTACCGGTTCAGTTGGCGGAGGACCGCTCGGCAGTACCTGCTTCTGATGTGAACATTACAAAAATCGTAATTCTGTCCAAACAAAATCGGTTTGAGGCGCTCAAAACCGCGATGAATGAAATCGGTGTCACGGGTATGACGGTGACGAATGTGCTTGGATGCGGCATGCAGAAAGGCATTACCGAATATTACCGCGGCGTGGAACTGGAAATGAACCTGCTTCCAAAAATCAAAGTTGAAATCGTTGTTTGCAAAGTACCGGCAAGAACGGTGATTGAAACCGCCAAACGAGTCCTTTACACAGGAAATATCGGCGACGGAAAAATCTTTGTCTACAACATTGAGAATGTCATCAAAGTCCGTACCGGAGAAGAAGGGTACGACGCTTTGCAGGATGACGAATAACAGCACCCAAATAAATTTGCTTTCTCCTCATTCTTGATAAACACAACACAGCAGAAGGCTCCCACCTAACGGCGGGAGCCTTCTGCTGTATGCAGCTGCTTATTGCAGTATGATTATTTGATTTTTTCGACCGCGTCTGCCGCGCCGTCCATCCAGTCGCCCTCAAACAGTTCCACAACACCCTGATCCACCACTTTGGCAAGCGCGGGATCGATTGGGAGCTTGGCCAAAACAGGCAGATTATAGTTTGCGGCAATTTCATCAATATGGCTTTCACCGAAAACTTCAATCTTTTTGCCGCAGTCAGGGCACTGCACATAGCTCATATTTTCGACCAAACCGAGAATGGGGATATTCATCATATTCGCCATTCTGACCGCTTTTTCAACGATCAGTTCGACCAATTCCTGCGGAGAAGCGACGACTATGATGCCGTCCCGCGGAATTGACTGGAACACGGTAAGTGGAACATCACCGGTTCCCGGAGGCATATCGACAAACAGAAAGTCGACGTCATTCCAAATGGCATCCGTCCAAAATTGCTTTACGATTCCTGCGATGGCAGGACCGCGCCAAATAACAGGATCGGCCTCATTTTCCAACAGCAGATTGATGGAAATGACATCGATACCGGTTTTGCTTTTGACAGGGATGATGCAGGTATCGTTTCCGGTCGCTTTGGTATGCAGTCCGAATGCTTTCGGAATGGATGGGCCGGTAATATCTGCATCCATGATGCCTGTTTTTAAACCGCGGCGGTTGAGAAGAACCGCAAGCATCGATGTGACGAGCGATTTGCCGACGCCGCCTTTTCCGCTGACGACTCCGATTACTTTTTTCACATTGCTCAGTTCATGCGGTTTTTCTAGAAAATCCTCCGGTTTCATTTTGCGCTCGGAACAGGATTCCCCGCACGACTCGCAGTTATGAGAACATTCACTCATTGAGGCAGCGCTCCTTTAATATACAAATTTTATATAGGTAACAGTATATTGCGAGATGGTGTTTTTGTCAAATAATTATGGTATAATTATGACAGTAAAATCAACCGATTTTTATTGGTTTATCAGGCTCCGAACGGAACCGTTTTTGATGGGTTTTTATAGGAGCAGGAAACGAAAAAGGAGAAACAATATGTCTTGTGACGCGCTGTATATTCATGTCCCGTTTTGTGAAAGAAAATGCCCGTACTGTGATTTTTACTCGGTGGCGGCGCAGGATTCGGTGATGGATTTGTATACCCAAGCAGTGGTGCGCGCTTTAAAATGCACGCCGTTTGAGGTCGGCCAGCTGGATACAGTTTACTTTGGCGGCGGGACCCCATCGGTGCTGGGCGGAAAAAGACTTGCAAAGCTGTTGGAAACGGCCGCGGCACAGTTTGGTATTTCTAGTAATGCGGAAATTACAGCGGAATGCAATCCTCATTCTGCGCTCAAAGATACCTTGCGGGAGATGAAAGCGGCGGGATTCAACCGAATTTCGCTTGGAATGCAGAGCGCGGTGGATACGCAGCTGCTTACGCTGGGACGCCTGCACACCGTGCATGATGTAGAGTCGGCGGTTGAGGCGTCGCAGGACTGCGGAATTTCGCATATTTCATTGGATATGATGCTTGCAACCCCGGGACAGACGCCGTCGGATATTGAGAAAGCGGTCGAGTTATGCGGGAAACTGGGCGCGGAACATGTCTCGGCTTATCTGCTGAAAATTGAACAGGGAACACCGTTTGCCAAGCAGCATATCGGGGAGCAGTGCCCGGATGAGGATGGACAGGTTCTGCTTTACCGCCATGCGGTTTCTTCACTGGAAAAGGCCGGATATCGGCAGTATGAAATCAGCAATTTTGCAAAAAACGGACATGTGGCGCGTCATAATCTGAAATATTGGAACTGTGCGGAATACCTCGGCGTCGGACCATCCGCACATTCCTTTATCGATGGCCGCAGGAGATTCTTTCCGCGGGATTTGGACGTTTTTATGGCGGGAAAAAATCCGTTTCGTCTGCTGTGTGATGACGGAGAAGGCGGCAGTGCACAGGAATATTTGATGCTGCGTCTGCGTTTAAATGAAGGGGTTCGCTGGGATGAATTTGCCGCAAGCTATCCGAACGAATCGATCAAGGCTCTGCGAAAAAAAGCACAGCCGATGCAGGAAGGCGGTCTGATAGAAGTGGATGAAACGGGAATGAGGCTGACATTGGACGGATTTTTGCTTTCCAATTCGGTCATTGCGGAATTGATTTAATATTACGGATTGGCGAAAAGAGAGGAGCGTTAAAATGGCAGATCGTACGATTTTACACTGTGACTGCAACGGTTTTTATGCATCCGTGGAGTGCATTTTGCGCCCCGAATTAAAAAAAGTACCCATGGCTGTCTGCGGTGACCCCGAAAGCCGCCACGGAATTATTCTTGCCAAAAACGAACTGGCGAAACGTTATCAAATTAAAACAGCGGAAACGATTTGGCAGGCAAAACGCAAATGCCCACAGCTGACACTGGTGCCGACGCATCATGATGAGTACGCCAAATATTCCCGTTTGGTCAACCAAATTTATCAGCAGTACACCGATTTGGTGGAGCCGTTCAGCATCGACGAGTCTTGGCTGGACGTAACGGGAAGCAGACTGCTGTTTGGGGATGGCAAGACCATCGCGGACACTCTGCGCCGTCGGGTGCGGGAAGAACTTGGGCTGACAATTTCTGCTGGGGTTAGTTTTAATAAAATTTTTGCAAAAATGGGCAGTGACTATAAAAAGCCGGATGCCACGACCGTTATCAGCCGTGAAAACTATAAGCAGATTGTGTGGGCACTGCCGGTTACCGATCTGCTGTTTGTTGGAAAATCGGTCAACGAACAGCTCAAAAAGATGGGAATTGCGACAATCGGCGAGCTTGCCGCGTGTGAAAAGAGTTTGCTTGTGCGGCGTTTGGGGAAAATGGGGGAAACGCTGTCTGCTTATGCAAACGGACTGGATGACAGCCCGGTGCGTTCCATTTATGATGAGCGGGAAATCAAATCGGTTGGAAACGGGATGACGTTTAAACGCGATTTGGTGGGGCTTGAAGATATTCGAATCGGCATACTTTCCCTGGCTGATTCAGTTGCGGCACGCATGCGAAAACAAGGGGTCAAATGCTTAACAGTGCAAGTAATGATTCGCGACCCGAACTTTCAAACCATTACGCGGCAAAAAACATTGGATGTTCCCACTTGTCTTGCAAAAGAATTAGCACAGATCGCGCTTGATTTAATGAAACAGGAGTGGAACTTGCGAAAACCGATTCGGATGATTACGATTACAGGCACGAATTTAGTGGACGCAAAGGAAGCAGGGGAACAGCTGACCTTTTTTTCTGGGACACAACGTTTGTATAAACGAGAAAAACAAGAAAAATTGGAAACGACAATCGATGCGGTTCGAGAAAAGTTTGGGCGCCGTTCAATCGGTGCGGCGGGAATTTTAAAAAATGATCTTGGAATCAAAACAGGAAATCAAAAACAATGAATCAAAAAGCGGCACATCCAAATTTGGATGTGCCGCTTTTTATATAGTAAAAATTCTGTAGGGGACAGAATTATTTTTTTGGTCTGTCACGCCCAGCGAACCGGTAATCCGTCCATCCGTGGGCTGACAGTTAGGAAAAAGTATGAAGAGGAGAAAATGAGATTTTGCTTTTTGGTATGACTCTAGTATATCGAACAATTATGTCTTGAGTTTGAAGTAAATTTAACAAATAATTGGTCAAATTCTAACGAAATTGTTTCCAAAGTCAAATCTGCTTGTTTTTAAACCCTGTAAAAATAGATAATAAATAATATGTTACTGAATTTTACACAGGTTTTACAAGCATACGTTAGAGGTTTTACAAACGTCCTTTATAATGCAAGGCGTACCAAAAAATATGAATGAAAACTAGAAAGGTGAAAATAAGATGAAAAAATTTTTATCAACATTAGCCGCATCCATCCTTGTAATCAGTATGTTTGCCGGATGCGGAAAATCGAACGATAATACGGCGTCCTCCCAAGCAGGAACGACAGGCGAATCTCAAACAGCACCCGAATCCGATTTTGACAGCGGCAAATTGATCAATGTCGTTTCTCGTGAAGAAGGTTCCGGAACACGCGGCGCATTTGTAGAGCTTACCGGAGTCCAAGAAAAAAAAGAGGACGGAACCAAAGTTGACAATACTACAAAAGAAGCGATCATTGCGAACAAAACCGATGTTGTATTGACAAATGTATCAGGAGATGATTATGCAATCGGTTATATTTCGCTCGGTTCGCTCAACGATACTGTCAAGGCGGTTTCCGTAGACGGAGCGGAAGCAACCGCGGAAAATGTAAAAAATGGTTCTTATAAAATAGCCCGTCCGTTTAATATTGCAACAAAAGGAGAACCCACCGGACTTGCCGCTGACTTCATTGCTTATATCATGAGCGCAGAGGGGCAGGATATTGTAGAGCAGAACGGTTATATCAAAGTTGAGGATGCGGCTGAAGCATATGCAGGAACAAAACCGGAAGGCAAATTGGTGATTGCGGGATCTTCCTCTGTAACACCGGTTATGGAAAAATTAGCGGAAGGCTATAAAGCGATCAACCCCGCCGCTACTATCGAAGTCCAGCAGTCCGATTCCACTGCAGGCATGACCGGTGCAATTGACGGTACTTGTGATATCGGTATGGCTTCCCGTGAACTCAAAGATTCCGAATCGGAACAGCTCAATGCAATGGCAATTGCAAACGATGGCATTGCGGTCATCACTTCGGTCAACAATCCAACCAGTGACCTCACTATGGAAAACATTAAAGACATTTTTACCGGTAACGTGGAAGTATGGGATGACGTCAAGTAAATAGCACATAAAAGACTTTATGCAGACTGATTTACTAATGGAAATCAGTCTGCTTTATCCATAAAAAATAAATGAGGTGAAAAAATGCGGCGTCCTGCGAATCAATCATCCCATTGGTTTTTAGAAAAGGCAATGGAAGTATGCTTTTTGCTCTGTGCACTCACTTCCATTGTAGCAGTTTTGCTGATCTGTTTGTTTTTGTTTGCGAATGGAATCCCGGCAATAAAAGAAATTGGACCGGTGGCATTTTTGCTTGGAAAAGACTGGTCGCCGTCCAATACTCCACCTTCGTTCGGGATTTTCCCCATGATATTAGGGAGCATTTATGTAACCGGCGGTGCAGTAATTGTAGGAGTTCCCATTGGTATTTTGACCGCAGTGTTTCTTGCAAAATTCTGCCCCAAAGTGTTATATCGGGTTTTGAAACCGGCCGTGGAATTGTTAGCGGGGATTCCGTCGGTGGTCTATGGCTTTTTCGGTTTGGTTGTAATCGTACCGCTGGTTCGCGAACTTTTTGGCGGTTCGGGAAGCAGTATTTTGACCGCCTCGGTTTTGTTGGGCGTTATGATTCTGCCAACCGTGATCGGCGTTTCCGAATCGGCGCTTAGAGCAGTGCCGAACAGCTATTACGAAGGCGCGCTGGCGCTTGGCGCAACGCATGAACGAGCGGTGTTTTTTTCGGTTCTTCCTGCCGCAAAATCAGGAATACTTGCAGGAATTGTACTGGGAATCGGACGAGCAATCGGCGAAACCATGGCAGTGGTAATGGTAGCGGGCAATCAGGCGCGTATGCCTGCAGGACTGCTTCGAGGAATTCGAACGCTGACTTCTAATATTATCATCGAAATGGGCTATGCGGCGGATTTGCACCGCGGAGCATTGATTGCAACCGGAGTGGTGCTGTTTGTCTTTATATTGCTCATTAATACGGCATTTTCCCTGCTGAATAGGAGGATGCGATAAATGTCTGAATCCATACAAGCCATCAACAAAACCTCCACGTCTCAAAAGTTAAAAAGCTATCTTCGCCATCCGCTTTCATTGGTGCTGGTTATTTTGGTATCGCTGGCGGCTCTTATTACCGTATGTGTTTTGTTTTTTATTATCGCATACATCTTAATAAAAGGAGTGCCGTATTTAACGCCGTCCTTATTTGAACTGACGTATACCACCGAAAACGTTTCGCTTTTTCCGGCAATCATCAACACGTTTTATATGACAATCGGCGCTTTGATTATTGCGGCACCGCTTGGCATTTTTACCGCGGTCTATTTGGTGGAATATGCCAAACGCGGCAACCGTGCAGTCGCGCTCATTCGGCTGACTTCCGAGACGCTTTCCGGAATTCCCTCGATTGTATACGGCTTATTTGGTTTGCTGTTTTTCGTAACCGCACTTAAATGGGGTTTTTCCATATTGGCAGGTATGTTTACACTGGCAATTATGATTTTGCCACTGGTCATGCGAACTACCGAGGAGGCGCTCAAATCGGTTCCCGATGCTTATCGGGAAGCCAGTTTTGGGCTTGGAGCGGGAAAACTGCGCA
>CALLQM010000128.1 GCA_938014855.1 uncultured Clostridia bacterium
TCCTTTGATATCCCACAGCGCTTGATCGATTCCGGATATCGCACTCATTAACACACCGCCGCCCCGATAAAATCCGGCACGGTATAACGTTGTCCAAATATCTTCAATCTGCAGGGGATCTGCGCCGATAAGATAGGTTTTCATTTCTTCCACACAAGCCTTTACGGTGCTTGTATGTCCTTCCAAGACCGGTTCCCCCCAGCCCACCAAACCGTTATCGGTTACAATTTCCACAAACCCCCAGCGCGGACGCACAAGATAGGTATTTACTTCGGTAATCTTCATTGCGAGCTCCTTTTTTCCACTCAATCTTCGGATTTTATTTTGTCTACCAGCATCGCAACATAGTCGCTTGCCGTTTTCCAATCGTTGTTTAAAACAGCTTGTTTGGGCAGAATTGCGCTTCCCAAGCCGACGCCTAGATAGCCGGCATCAAAAAATGACCGAATGTTGTCTGCATTCACGCCGCCGATTGCAATATAATCTGTTTGATCAAATGGACCTTTTAAGCTTTTTATGTAATGCTTGGGCATATCCCCCGCGGGAAACAGTTTCATCGTATCAAAACCATACCGCAGGCAGGTTTCGACATCGGTTGGTGTCAGAACGCCGGGAAGAAGCATCACGTTGTTTTTTTGGCAGTATTCCAAAACGTCAACGGAAGTGCTTGGAGTGAGCAGAAACTGCGCTCCCGCATCCAAAGCGGCTTTTGCCAAATCAACCGTTACAGCGGTTCCGGCTCCGATTAACGCTTGATCGCCGAATTTTTCTGCCAGCATAGAAATTTGCTGTAAGCCATTTTGAGAGTTGAGCGCAACCTCAAAAAAACGGACACCGCCGTCGATAATGGCTTGTGCATAATCTAAGGTTTTGTCAAGCGAAACGTTTCGCATAATTGCCAATAGGGGATTTGCCTTTACGGTTGCTCGTATATCCATGTGAAACCCTCTTTTCTCAAAATATAGGTTCGGTGTGTTTGATCGTTCCGCCACATTCCATGTGTTAATGAGCTATCGGTAGGTTTCTTCCTTTCCGTTTAGCTCGGACAATAACTTGGTCATGGAAGGGTATCCTTCAATATCTCCAATCGATTCTGTTGCCAGCGCACCGCAGATATTGCCCATTTTCCCGCACAGTTCAATCTCCTTGTTTTCCAGAATCCCGCACAAAAATCCTGCATTAAACGCATCTCCTGCGCCAATTGGCTCGATGCATTTGCAGGGATGCGTGGGAATGAAAACCATTTTATCTTGACACATAACCACCGAGCCTTTGGCTCCATCTTTTATTGCAATCCAAGCATTCGGATTTTTTTCTAGGATGATTCCGGAAATCTTTTGGATATCACTCGTAGAAAACAGTGTTTCGGCTTCATCCAGTCCCATTAAGATCACGTCGGATTCCAGCGTGAGCTGTCGGATGACATCGGAATAGTCGTTTCCCTTCCACAATTTTTTTCGAATGTTGGGGTCAAAACTGATGCGGACATGATGTCTTTTTGCAAGTTCCACGGCATATCTCACCGTCTCAAGACAGCTTTCGGATAAAACCGGCGTGATACCGCTTAGGTGCAGAATTTTTGCAGACGAAAGATAGGTTTCATCCACATCTTCCGGCTGTAAATGGCTTGCGGCGGAATGATCCCTATAATAGAAAACCTTGGTTTCTCTGGCCGTCATTTCTTTAAACATGATGCCGGTTGCATAACGCTCGTCGATCTTGACTTTACTGCAGTCGACGCCTTCCGCGCGAATCGAATTGAGCATAAACTGACCAAATTCATCGTCACCGATTCGGCTGATCCAACCGGCATGGAAGCCTAATTTTGCCACACCGATTGCCGTATTGCTTTCCGCCCCTGCAATCCGCATGGAATAATCACGTATGTATCGCAAAGCCCCGGATGTTGATGGCGTGAAAGCAGTCATCGTTTCGCCAATCGTAATCAGCTGTGGCATGCATCATTCTCCTTTACAATTCCACAAAATAACAGAACATCGGTACAAATGCAGGTAGAATTATTTTGCTTCCACTAAAACTTCGATTTCGCAGGCAACATTTCCCGGCAGGCTGTTGGTGCCGATTGCACTTCTTGCAGGGCATCCGACTTCTGGTCCAAACAGATCAACCAACAGCTGACTTCCGCCGTTTACAACCTGCGGCTGATTGGCATAATCGTCGGTACAATTTACAAACGCAAGCACTTTTACAAAACGTTTGATGTTGTTGAGATCACCAAGCTGTTGCTGTAAATTTGCGAGCAGATTTAGCATGCAGTTATACGCCGCCTTTTGCCCCTGTTCCAAGGTGAGGTCTTTCCCAATTTTGCCGACATAGGTGTTGCCGCCGCCCAAATCGGGGCCGCAGCCGGAACAATAATATAGCTTATTGCCAAACTCCTGCACAGGGGTATAGACGCCGCCTTTCGCGGGAGGTTTCGGCAGTGTAATCTTTTTTTCTTTTAAAACGTCGTTTATATTCTTCATTCGTTCTCTTCCTTTCTGTTTAAAAGCTAAAGTTGTCTGCTGACTTACCATGATTGTACATCAAAATTTTTATTTACGCAAGACAAATATGGCTCTTTTTTTATTTTAATATTTACATAAATAGTGATTATGTCTAAAATATAATTGTAATTTTACCTATATTTATAGAAATTAGAATTATTTGGTTGACATGCAGGATATTTTTTGTTACATTGTAACGCAAAGGTTGTCTGATGTTTTTGGTGTGTTCATCATTTTAAAATGAGAAAGGTGGTTTGATTTTTTCCGAATCGATGAAACCGAAGTAAAATGAATGGAGGACGTATTATGTTAAATACTGGACACCAAACAATGTTCCTTATCGGCTTTTTATGTTACATTGTGTTGATGATTATTGTTGGCTACGTAACTTCACGCGGCAAAAGTGACGGAGAAAACTTTTTAACCGGCGGTAAAAACCTCAGTTTCTTCTTGGTTTTTGCAACGATTGGTGCAACGATGATTGGAACCGGCTCTTCTATGGGCGCAACCGCAAACGGTTTCCGTTTTGGCTGGGATGGTTCCATTTATGGAATCGGCGCGGCATTTGGTATTCTTTCCATGCTTTTGTTTGTTCCAATACGAAAAAAAGAATTTATCACCATGTCGGAAGAAGCACAGTTCTATTACGGCGGCAACAAAATGATCCGCAGTGTCATGGGAATCATGATGTTTGTCGTTGAAATTATTTGGCTTGGCAACCACATGAACGGCGGCGCGAAATACCTTGCCTATGTGCTTGGACGCGATCCGGGCGACGTTATGTGTAAGCTTATTACCGTAATTGCGTTTGCGGTTTATGTATTTATCGGCGGATATCTTGCCGTTGTTTGGACGGATGCGATTCAGTTCTGCATTATTGTCGTGGGATTTGTATTTATCACGTTTAAAGCAATCCCGCTTGCAGGTGGATTTGAAACCATCCAAGCCGCCTATGAAGCCGCAGGAAACGGCGGTGCTATGGGCTTTTACGGGTTGGAATCTTACGGCGTTTTAGCCGCAATCACACTCATTTTTTCCACCTACATGGGTGTCATCGGTACACCGACCCATCGTACCCGTATTTATACTTCCGCAACGGAAGAAACTGCGAAAAAAGCGTTTCTATCCAGCGGCATTACCATTCTTGCCTTTTCCGTTGTTCCATCCATTATTGGTATGTCTGCGTTTACAATTGCAAGCAACAACCATGCAACTGAAATTCTAAAAAACGCGGACTATGCATTTACATACATGGTAACGACCGCATTGGGACCGGTTCTAGGGCTATTCTTCCTAATTGCAGGTTTGTCGGCAACCATGTCCTCCGGTGACTCGGATGCGATTTCGGGCGTTACGATTCTGCTCACGGACGTTTATCCCACTCTCACAGGCAAAACCATTGCAGAAAAAGACTATAAAAAGTACAGCCGAATCGCACTTGTTGTAACCCTTGTGCTTGCATTTATGGCGACACTTTACGCAAAAGATGTCATCGGCTATATCAACAACGTAGTCGGTTCACTGCTTCCCGGCATCGCCGTCTGTATGTTTATGGGACGTCTGTGGAAACGTGCCACTTGGCAGGGCGGCTTAGGATGCATTTTCTCCGGCGTCTTGTTTGGTGTTCTCTATCTCGGGATTGCACCGTTCCAGGCGGCTGTTAAAGCTGCGTTTGCAGGTCCCGCAATTCCTGCAACTCTGCTGGCACTCATCGTCGGTATCATCCTTTCTCTCTGCACTCCTGCAAACACGCTCAGCGAGGATGAACGAACCACGATGGTTCTGGAAGGCAGAAAAGGCCGTTACGGCAAACTTGCTAAAAACGCTAAATAAAATTATTGCGTAAAATTAAAAAACGGGAGCAGAACTCCCGTTTTTTGATATCCATTTTTAGATTAGTTAAAGGGGCCAAATCATGTACGAACAGATTCTATCACAGCTGGAAACGCCATCAATTCTGATTGATCTTAATAAAACAAAAGCAAACATCCAAAAAATGCAGGAGACCTGTGACCGCTGTAAGGTTGCACTTCGTCCGCACATTAAAACACATAAGATGGTGCGCTTTGCAAAAATGCAGCTTGAGGCGGGTGCAAAGGGAATTACCTGCGCGAAAGTCAGCGAAGCAGAAGTCATGGCAGACGGTGGATGCGACGATATTTTCATTGCGTACCCGCTGGTCGGAGATTTTCGCATTGAGCGTGCGATTAAATTAAATCAAAAAATAAGCCGATTGATTTTGGCGGTTGACAGCTTGGAAGGAGCCAGCGCACTGAGTGATGCCGCAAAAAAACAAGGCATCACATTTGAAGTGCGTTTGGAGGTGGAGACGGGAGCAAATCGAACCGGCGTGCGTCACGACCATCTCATTGAAACCGCAAAAAAGATTGATGAGCTTTCCAATTTAAAGCTGACGGGAATCTATACATTCAAAAGTTTATCCATGTACGACGGCAGCGCAACCACCGATAATGCCGCCGCGGGAGAGCAGGAAGGTGAACTTTTGAAGCAGATTGCAGCGGAATTAAAGGCAAACGGAATTGAGATTGAGGAAATCAGCGGCGGCTCCTCCCCAACGGGCAAGTGGGTTGCGCAGTCCGGAAACGTTACGGAAATCCGCCCCGGCACCTATATTTTTAAAGACTGTATTCTGTGGAAAGAGGGGGTAGCCGAACTGGACGAGCTTTCGGCTTTTGTTGTGGCAACCGTTGTCAGCACCCCCTGCAAAGAATATGCGGTGATTGACGGCGGAACGAAAGTATTTCCGACCGACATCCTGCTGAATCAGGCTCCGTACTATTATGAAAGCTACGCAAACGTAGTGGGAAACGACGATTTGATTCTGACGCGTATCAACGAAGAACACGGGATGTTAAAAAGCAAAAGCGGAAATACCGGCTTAAAGGTGGGAGAGAAACTTTTGCTTTATCCCGGACATATCTGCACAACAGTCAATTTAAGAAATGATGTCTATCTTACCGATGGAAAAACCGTAAAAAAACAGACGGTGGACGCGCGCGGTATGTCTGTGTAATTTTGAATGGAAAGGACCCTATGTGATGAGCAGCTTACTGATAAAAAACGGTACCGGTTATGACGGAACCGGCAATGCGGCAGTGAAAACTGATCTGCGGATTGAAAACGATCAGATTGTCGAGATTGGCAGTCTTACAAAATCCGCTGACCGCGTAATTGATGCGGAAGGGAAAGTGGTTTGTCCCGGATTTGTGGATATCCATCGGCACTGTGATATAAAGCCGTTTAACGATTCCCAATTTGGTCAAGCGGAACTCATGCAGGGCATCACGACCGTCGTGGTGGGAAACTGCGGCATTTCCATGACACCGGCAAGCCCCGAACATGCGCAGGAACTTTATCGCTTTCATGAGCCTGTGATGGGTCCGGTCGGGGATTTAAACATCCATTCCTACCACGATTATTTACACGCATTGGAAAACACAAAGCTCCCGATGAATATTGCCGCACAAATCGGAACCGGCAGTGTGAAAATTGCCGTCAAAGGCTTTTCCGATACACCCTATACGCCGGAAGAAACGCAAAAAGCCGTTGATCTGATTGAAAATGCCATGCAGGAGGGCGCGCCCGGCGTATCAGTGGGCATCATGTATCTGCCGGAATGTTACAGCACAACCGAGGAATTTGTAAATATTTTAAAACCGGTGGGGAAACACGGCGGTTTGGTGACTGCACACATTCGCGGCGAGGGCGACAGCATGGTGGACAGCGTTGCCGAAATGATTGAGATCGGGAAAAAAGCAGGCTGTGCAGTTGAAATCAGCCATTTTAAAAGCTGTGGCGTAAAAAATTGGAGAAACGATATTTTTAAAGCAATCCAGTTGATTGACCAAGCAAGAAGCGAGGGGCAGGACGTAACGTGCGATTTTTACCCCTATGAAGGCGGTTCCACCTCGTTAACGACCATGCTTCCTCCTTGTTTTGTGGCGGGAAATATGGAGCATGCGCTCAAAAAATTAGGCACACCCGAGGGAATCGATGAGTTTCGGCGTACAAGCAGTGTAATGTACAAAGACTGGGATAATTTCGCCGTTACTCTCGGCTGGGAGAGAATTCTAATCAGCGGAGTCACGCTGGAAAAGAACAAAAAATTCCTTGGCAAAACCATCACACAGGCGGCCGAAGAATTCGGATTCTGCGACGCCGCGGAATGTGCCGCTTATCTCATGCACAGTGAAAACGGAAACGTCGCTATTATTAACATGAGCATGTGTCAGGATGATATTGATGCGGTTGCACGTCTGCCTTACAGCAACGTCATTTCCGATGCGATTTATGCGGATACAAAAACGCCTCATCCGCGCATGTTCGGCGCATTTCCAAAAATCATCCGAGATTATGTTCTGGAACGAAAAATCTTAACGTTAGAACAGGCCATCCATAAAATGACATACCAGCCAGCGCAAAGAATGAAACTGCTCAAACGCGGACAGATCAAAGTCGGAAATTATGCGGATCTCAATATTTTTTCACTCGATCAATTCAGAGATTATGCGACGTTTGAAAACCCCGCACAGTTTTCCGGCGGGCTTGATTATTGCATTGTAAACGGACAGATCGCGGTCGAGAACGCCGCGGTTACCGGACAAAAACGCGGCATGGTTTTGCGCGCCAACAAAGCATAGGGGGACGATTCAATGGCGGAAGTACGTAATTTAGAAGAAGTAAAACTGGATGATGCTTATAAATTTGGATGCGGGAGATATCTGCAAGGCAGACAGGTTTTAGAAAAAGCCGCTCCTGAAGTCAGACGCGTTGGAAAAAAGCCGTTTCTAGTTGCCGGAAAACGTGCTTGGGCGTCCACAACCAACCGCATTGAGCAATCGCTGAGCGATGCGGATATTGATTATTCCTTAATGATTTACAGCGGTCAAACGACCTATTCAAAAGCAAAAGCAATTGCCAAACAAGCACGTGACGAAAACTGCGATGTAATCGTTGGCGTCGGGGGCGGAAAAATCATGGATTTAGCCAAAGCCGCGGCACATTTTGCAAAGATGCCTGTCTTAATGGTTCCAACCTCCATTGCCACCTGCGCGGCATTTGCGCCGCTGAGCGTCATGTACACCGCCGAGGGCGCAAGCCTCGGCAGTCTGCGCTATGAGCATGAAGTAAACGCGATTTTAGTTGATCTGGATGTCATTGCAAACGCACCCGCACGCTATATTGCAAGCGGCATTCTGGACGGCATGGCAAAACTGATTGAGATTCAAAACGGGCGCGGTCAGATTGATAGTAATGAACTTTCAATCGGACTTTTGACCAGCTATACGCTTGCCCAATATACGACGAAGCTTTACAAAAGCCGTGGACTGCAGGCCTGCAAAGATACGGAAAAACACACGTTAACCAAAAACATCGAGGACATTGCATATCTTAATATAGCCGTTTCCGGCATCATCAGCGGCTGTTCAAAAGGGTTCGGACAATCTGCACTTGCGCATGAATGCTACGAATTGATTCGTACGCATTTTACGAAAGAGGCAAAAGATTATCTGCACGGGGAAATTGTTGCGCTTGCACTGCCCATGCAGTTATCTTATAACGGTCAGGAAACAGACATTCCCACAATTCGCTCTTTTATGAAGCAAATGAACATGCCGATCTTTCTGCCGGATATCGGAATTGAGGCGACACAGCAGAATTTAGACATTTTATTTAAGGATTTATATAACAGCCCGTTTGTCGTGCGTTCCGAACAAAACGCAGAAAAACTTCGCAAAGCAATGCAGTATTTAATTGAGTAGGACAAATAAAACAGGTCTCGGTAAATTCCGAGACCTGTTTTTTCTTCTTTGTATCAGACCGCGGCGGTTGCCAGCGGTTTTTTTGATTTTTTACCGGCAGTTGTACCGGTTCCTACCCCGTGACCGGTGTGCTTTTTCTCCTCGGCGGGGGATTTTTCAGCGGTAAGCCTGCTTTCCTCGATTGCGGCGGCATTTGCAAGCATCAATTTGATGCGGTTTTCCTGATTGATCCGCGTCGCACCGGGGTCATAATCGACGGCAACAATGTTTGAAAGCGGATTGCGTTCCTTGATTAGGCGCATCATTCCTTTGCCGACAATATGGTTGGGCAGACATCCAAACGGCTGGGTGCAGACAATATTGCCCACGCCCTGCTCGATGAGCTCCAGCATTTCGGCGGTCAAAAGCCAGCCTTCGCCCATCTTGACGCCGTGATCCAAATAGCCCTTTGATAATTCCACCGTATGGGCGAAATACCCGCTCGGCCGGAACGTGCCCTCATCGGTGACCGCCTCTATAACATCGCGCTGTTTTTTAAGCAGCATTTTATAAACCACTTTCATTCCCAAATTGGCGGGTTTGGAATGCAGTCCATACAGCTTGTGATCTTTGAGCTGATTATAAACGCAGTACAGGCAGAAATCGAGCAGTCCCGGCACAACGGGTTCACAGCCCTCGGACAGCAGGAAATCCTCCAAATGGTTGTTTCCGAGCGGAGAAAATTTCACATAGATTTCCCCTACAATACCCACGCGGATCTTTTTTTCCACGCGGCGGGGAATATGCGCAAACTCCTCCACGATTTTTTTATAATTACGGCGCACCCACGCATAGCTTAACAGCCCTCGGCCTTTCATATCGGCGGCAATTCGCTTTGTCCAGCTGTCCACCAGCTGATCTGCGGCGCCGGACACGCACTCGTAAGGTTTGACTTGATTGGCCAAGAGCATCAGCAGATCGCCATATAAAATCGCATAAAAAATGCGGTCAACCATGGTCGGGGTCATCTGAAAGCCCGGATTTTTTTCCATACCCATCGATATGGAAATCACCGGAACCTGCCCGTATCCATTTCGTTTGAGCGCCTTGCGCAAAAGATGGATATAGTTGGAGGCACGGCATCCGCCGCCTGTCTGCGACATCAGCACAGCCACTTTGTTGACATCATACTTGCCGCTTTCCAGCGCGTCGATCATCTGCCCGATGACCAGCAGGGCAGGGTAGCAGGTATCGTTATGTACACTGCGCAGACCGCAGTCCACGACATTTTGTCCGCTGTTTTCCAAAAGCTCACAGCGGTAACCGTATTCCCGCAGAATATTTGCAATCAGCTTGAAGTGGATTGGCAGCATGGTAGGCATTAAAATTGTATAATCCTTTTTCATTGCCTTTGTGAAAAGGATTCGTTCATTCGACACAGACATGTGTTTTTTCCCTCTCCCTTTCCTCCACAGCTGAAAGCAGGCTGCGAATTCGGATTTTCACCGCGCCTAAATTCGTGATTTCATCGATCTTCAGCTGGGTATACAGCTTTCCGCTGTTTTCCATAATAGCACGCACCTCATCGGTGGTAATTGCATCGATTCCACAGCCAAACGATACCAGCTGTACCAGCTCCATATCGGGCTGTTCGGCAACATACTGTGCCGCATTGTACAACCGCGCATGATATGTCCACTGGTTGAGCACATCCACCTTGACCGGTTCGACCAGTTCCGAAACGCAGTCCTCGCTCACTACGACAATTCCAAACGACGAAATCAGCCGATCGATTCCGTGGTTGATTTCCGGATCGATATGATAAGGACGCCCCGCCAGCACCACAATTCGGTTTCCGTTGGCGCGGGCATATTTAATCGCACGCTGACCCTCCTCACGGATGTCCTGCATCCATGCATGATAGGCCTCGAATGCGGCGTTGGAAGCGTTTGCAACCTCGCGGCGCGTCAAATCAGGGAAATAGGGAAGCAGTGCACGATGCGCCTTTCCCGCAAATCCCGCACGGTCAACTCCAAGATGCGGCTGAATAAACCGCACGGATGGCTGACTAAGTTCCTGAATATTGGCGCGGAGCAGTTCGGGGTAATACGCCACAACCGGACAATTGTAGTGGTTGTCACCCTTATGCTCATTAAAATTATACGTCATGCAGGGATAAAATAGATCGGTCACACCTTTTTCCAGCAAATTCTCAATATGACCATGCATCAGTTTTGCCGGATAACAAACCGTATCCGACGGGATGGAAAACTGCCCTTTTAGATAAGTTGCACGGCTGGAAACATCTGATGTGACGACTTCAAACCCGAGTTCGGTAAAAAACGCATGCCAAAACGGCAGGTTTTCCAGCATGTTCAGTCCAAGCGGAAATCCGATTTTGCCGCGTCTGCCCGCAATCGGTTTAAGGTTCTTGATTTTTTCCAATTTATATGTATAAAGATTCGGTAGTTTCTTTTTTGAGCCGCCGCCAAGCGGGCGGTCGCATCGATTGCCGCTGATAAAGCGTTTTCCGCCGCCGAAATGATTCACGGTTAAACTGCAGTGGTTGCCGCAAAGACCGCACGCCACGGATTTGGAGGTATGTTCAAACGTCTTAAGTTCTTCGCGCGTTATCAGCGAAGAGCGGTCAAGTTCGAGTTCCTGCGCGTACAGCGCCGCACCGTATGCGCCCATCAGCCCCGCAATATTCGGACGGATTACATCGCGTCCCAGTTCCAATTCAAAACTGCGCAAAACCGCATCGTTGAGGAACGTGCCGCCCTGCACCACGATATATTTCCCCAATTCCTCGGGCGAAGACGCGCGGATGACTTTATAAATCGCATTTTTTACCACCGACATCGAGATTCCGGCAGAAATATCTTCAACGCCTGCGCCCTCTTTCTGCGCCTGCTTGACCGAAGAATTCATAAACACGGTACAGCGCGAGCCCAAATCCACCGGATATTTGGCAAACAGCCCGAGCTTTGCAAATTCCCGCACATCGTATCCCATCGAGCGCGCGAACGTGCCAATAAACGAACCGCACCCGGAAGAGCACGCCTCGTTGAGCATAATGCTGTCAATCGCGTTGCCGCGAACCTTAAAGCATTTGATGTCCTGCCCGCCGATATCAAGAATAAAATCCACGTTTGGATTAAAATGACGGGCGGCTTTGAAATGCGCCATTGTTTCGACCAATCCGGCATCAATCGAGAACGCATTTTTAATGAGATCCTCGCCGTAACCGGTCGCGGCGCTCCCTTTGATCTCAATATGGCCCTCACAGCATTCCAGCAGTTTGGTCAGCTGTTCCCTCATAATCTCAACGGGATCGCCCTTATTGGCGCTGTAATAATCGTATAAAATACGCCCATCATCGGCCATCAGCACCAGTTTTGTGGTCGTACTGCCGCAGTCGATGCCGAGATAGGCAGAACCGTTGTAGTCCATGATATCAAACCGCTCAACCGATTCTTTCGCGTGGCGGTTACAAAACGCCGCGTAATCGTCGGCACTTTCAAACAGCGGCGGAAGATGGCGGGCAACACGTGTCTGATTGGCGGCCTGCTTAATCTTATCCTCCAACTGCTGATAGGTCATGATGTTTCCTGTTT
The DNA here is from genome assembly GCA_938014855.1 of uncultured Clostridia bacterium. GTDB lineage: Bacteria > Bacillota > Clostridia > Oscillospirales > Ruminococcaceae > Anaerotruncus. The sequence goes on from CALLQM010000128.1 coordinate 11,887, forward strand.
CGCGGGCATAAAATGCCGCTCCAAGTGCCACCGCATAGCGCCCCATCTCGGGGAATACTGCATTTTCCGGCGACAAACTAAGCGCCCGGACAAACTCCCTGCGCAGTGCCTTAAAATAATAGAGCGGGCCGCCCAAAAACAGCACGTTACCGGTAATTTTGCGTCCCTGCGCAAGCCCGGTAATCGTTTGGTCGACCACCGCTTTAAAAATGGATGCCGCAATATCCTCCTTGCGGGTGCCTTGGTTTAACAGCGGCTGGATATCGCTTTTTGCGAAAACGCCGCACCGCGACGCAATCGTATACCGCTTTTTGCTGTTGAGCGCAAGCGCGTCCAGCTGTTCGGGCGTTACATTTAAAAGCGTCGCCATTTGGTCGATAAAAGCACCGGTCCCGCCCGCACAGGAGCCGTTCATGCGCTCCTCGAGACCGCCGGTGAAGAAAATGATCTTAGCGTCTTCTCCGCCCAATTCAATGACGGAATCCGTATCCGGCGCGGTCATTTTGACCACCTCGCCGGTGGCAAAGACCTCCTGGATAAAATCCAGTCCTGCGGCTTTGGCAAGCCCAAGCCCTGCCGAACCGGACAGCGCAACGGTAAATGGTTCGTTCCCTAAAACCTGTTTTGCAAGCTGAATTAGTTCCAGTGTCTTTGGGCGGACACGGGAAAGATGGCGTTCATAGTGCTGAAAAAGAATGTCACCGTCCCGGACGACGATGACTTTGACGGTTGTGGAACCGATATCGATCCCAACGGTCGTCCCCATTGGAAATCCCCCTTTGTGCCAATAGGCATTGCAATCGCTCGGATGCTCCTTGACATCCCGGATAGAACCATCAAAGAGCAAACCTGTCATCTGTATTGTAACAGACTATTATTAACTTTTTTCCGGTCTGAATCTGCCCGTGAAACGGCAAAAATCAGACTGTCGGATGACCTTATTTTAGCACTCTTTTCACATGCGGTCAATTTAAGATTCTCAATTATTTTAAAATATCACAGATTTTGTATAGTTTTTAATTGTTTCGTTATTATTTTCCATATTTTACACGTCAATCAGTTTAAAAAACACCGCGCAGAACGTTCTGCGCGGTGTCAATTTTAAGCTTTCTTTTTCATTTTGGAAGCCTTGATGACTTTGAGGCGGGAGAATTCTTCTCGGTCTTTTTCCTCAAGGGCATCGTTTATGAATTTGACCGTTTCCTGATAACGGGGAATCACAATGTTTTCCAGCGCATTTGCACGCCGCTGTGTCTTGCGAATGGCATTTGCCAAACGATAAACACTGTTTTCCACTTCCGCAAGCAGGGCGGAAATTTTCTTCGCTTTTTGAAAACATGCATACGCATAGTCAAAACGAGAGTTGGTGCGGTCAAACCCGTAGGTCATTTCCAGCTTGTGTTCCGCAAGGCGCACATTCGGAATTTCCACACCCATTACACTGCGGTAGGTGATGGTCACGCCGTCGTCGATGGGGACTGCGGATGCGCTGTCCTGTACGACGCCAAGAGTAATATTTGCCTCCTGAAGCGCTTCATACGCTTCACGGAACGTACTGCTGATTTCTCCGCGGAGCTGCTTTGCCTTATCGATCAGCAGCATCATTTCGCGAATCAGGATATTGCGCTTGCGGTCGAGCAGATCAAATCCAAGCGAGGAAAGCTGCAGCGATTTCTGCACCGCCAGCAGGCTTCCTTTTGTCGGCGTAATATTCAGTTCATTTGCCAACCGAATCCCTCCTTCAGCGGATGCAGATTATGCATGGAATTTTTCCTTTGCTGCCTGCGGATGATAGTACTGGTCAAGCACTTCGTCGTCCACGCGGTCGAGTTCTTCACGCGGCAGCAGCGACAGTAGCTGCCAGCCGAGATCGAGCGTTTCCTCAATCGGACGGTTTTCACTGGGTCCCTGATTGACAAAATGCTCTTCAAAGTATTTGCCGAAAACCATAAACCGTTTGTCCACGTCGGAAAGTTCTTCCTCACCGATTACGGACGCCAAAGCACGCGCATCCTGTACTCTCGCATAGGACGCAAACAGCTGGTTTGCGCAGTCCTGATGATCCGAACGGGTAAAGCCTTCGCCGATGCCGTCTTTCATCAAACGGGAAAGGGAGGGAAGTACCGAAATCGGCGGATAAACGCCGGTCTGGTCGAGCGAACGGTCCAGCACGATCTGTCCCTCGGTGATATAACCGGTCAAGTCGGGGACAGGGTGGGTAATGTCGTCGTTCGGCATCGTGAGAATCGGCACCTGTGTAACCGAACCGGTGCTTCCTTCAATGATGCCTGCGCGCTCATAAAGCGACGCAAGGTCGGAATACAGATAGCCCGGGAATCCTTTTCTTCCGGGGATTTCACCCTTGGAGGAGGAGAATTCACGCAACGCCTCACAGTAAGACGTGATGTCGGTCATGATGACAAGCACGTGCATATTATGTTCGAACGCCAAATATTCCGCCACAGTCAGCGCACAGCGGGGAGTCAGGATACGTTCAATGATCGGGTCGTTGGAAAGGTTTAGGAACATGACCACCTTTTCCATAACGCCCGCTTCTTCAAACGACCGCTTAAAATAATCCGCAACGTCGTTTTTAACACCCATTGCGGCAAAAACGATTACAAATTTTTCGTCGGTTCCGGAAAGGCGCGACTGACGCACCATCTGAACCGCTAATTTGTTATGGCTCATACCCGAGCCGGAACAGATCGGCAGTTTCTGGCCGCGAATCAGGGTAGCCAGTGCGTCGATGGTCGAAATACCGGTATTGATATAGTTTCGCGGATAGATACGCGAAACCGGATTCATCGGTTTGCCGTTGATATCGGCGCTCTTTTCGCAGAAGATTTCGCCCAGTCCGTCGATCGGGCGGCCGGAGCCGTTAAAGACTCTGCCCAAAAGTTCGGTGGAAAGGGGCACTTCCATTGGATGACCCAGCATGGTCGTGCGGGTGTTGTCCATCGACATGCCGCGTGTTCCCTCGAACACCTGAATAATGACGCGGTCGCCTTCAATTTCGACGACACGTCCAAAACGGGTTTCTCCAGAATTCAGTTTGAGCGAAACCATCTCCTCAAACGCAACGCCGGTTACGCCCTGCAATGCGACCAGAGGGCCGTTGATTTCATTTAGTCCCACAAATTGGAGCATACATCATGCCCTCCTTTTAGAATTGTTCGGCGATACGGTTCAGCTGTCCCAGCTTTTCGTCGATGTTCTTATAATAATTGTCAAACAGCGCAAGGTTGTCGTTCGGCACGTCATATTTGATCTTCGTGAGCGATTCAAACAGACCCGTTTCAGCAAGCTCTGAAATCGGAACGCCTCTGGTTACAACCGCTTTTGCCTTGTTGTAGAAATGAAGGACAACTTCCATCATTTTCAGCTGTTTCGGAAGCGGCACATAGGTGTCGTCGCGGTGGTACGCATTTTGCTGAAGAATGCCAACGCGGATGACTTTTGCAACTTCCAGCACCAGTTTTTGATCGTCCGGCAGGACATCCGAACCGATCAATTTTACAATTTCCATCAGCTTGTTTTCATCAAGCAGAATATTGGAAATCTGCAGGCGGCATTTCATAAAGGTTGGGGAAATATTTTTCGAATACCACGGTTCTAAATCGTCGAGATATTCGGTATAGCTTGTCGTCCAGTTGATGGCAGGGTAATGGCGCGCATACGCAAGGCTTTTGTCCAGCGCCCAAAAACAGCGCACAAACCGCTTGGTGTTCTGGGTGACCGGCTCAGAAAAGTCAGCACCCTGCGGAGAGACTGCACCAATGATGGTAACCGAGCCTTCCGAACCATTGAGATTCTGCATATAACCCGCACGTTCATAGAACTGGGAAATACGGGACGGCAGATAAGCAGGGAAGCCTTCCTCCGCCGGCATTTCTTCCAAACGTCCGGAAATCTCACGCAGTGCCTCTGCCCAGCGGGAAGTCGAGTCCGCCATGATTGCAACATGATACCCCATGTCGCGGTAATATTCCGCCAGTGTGATACCGGTATAGATGGACGCCTCACGCGCCGCAACCGGCATGTTTGACGTATTCGCAATCAAAACGGTACGGGCGGTCAGCGGTTTTCCGGATTTCGGGTCAACGAGGTCGCCGAATTCTTTCAGAACCTGCGTCATTTCGTTTCCGCGCTCACCGCATCCGATATAGACAATGATGTCCGCATCGCTCCATTTTGCGAGCTGATGCTGAGTCATCGTTTTGCCCGTTCCGAATCCGCCAGGAATCGCGGCCGTGCCGCCTTTTGCAATGGGGAACAGTGTATCGATGACGCGCTGTCCGGTAATCAGCGGACGCTCAATAGGCAGACGCTCCGCAACCGGACGATCGGTACGAATCGGCCATTTTTGAGCCAGCGACAGCGAATGTTCCGTTCCGTTTTCATCGCGCAGAACCACCAACGTGTCCAGCACTTTGTAGTTTCCGTCCTCAACGGTAGAAACCACTTCACCCGATAGATTCGGGGGAACCATTGCGCGGTGTTCAATAATGGAAGTTTCCTGTGTAACAGCAATCACGTCGCCGCCTTTGAGCTGATCGCCTTTCTGAACGCGAATCTCGGTTTTCCATTCTTTGTTCAGATCCAGCGATGGGATCTCACTGCCTTCCGGGATAAATGCGCCCGAATCTTTGGCAATCTCGCCCAGCGGGCGCTCGATGCCGTCGAAAATGTTGGACAGGATGCCAGGGCCCAGCGTTGCGCAGAGCGGGCCGCCTGTTCCGACGATCGGTTCCCCGGGGCGCAGTCCGGTGGTAACCTCATAAACTTGTATTGTGGTATGGTCGTCAGAAATGTTAATGACTTCACCAATCAGCCGTTTCTTTCCAACATAGACCATTTCCATCATCTGAAACCCAGTTGCACCTTTTATAGTCACGACCGGGCCGTTAATTGAATAAATGATTTGATCGTTCAACCCTTCCGCCCCCTTAATTCAAAATCAATCCGGAGTTGTTATAGAGCCAGTTTTTCTGCTCTTCAAGGGCGGTGTCCAGGCTGTAATCCACCAGGATACCGCTTGCGCGGTTTTCCAAAATGATGCCGCCGATCTTGATGGTTTCATCATCCGCCGTGATTTCACACGGTCCGTATGCTTCTTGGATCTTGTTTTGATAAGAAAGATCCTGAGAACGCAGTTTGATGACACTTCCGTCCATTTTATGATCTTTGGCAAGCAATGCGGCTTTTTTTATCAAGTAATCGCCGTATGCCTGTGTTTTTACAAAGGAAACCAGTTCCGCCCGTGCAAGCGAAAGAACTTGTTTGATATACTGCTCACGCTGTTGATAAAGCTCTTTTTTCAGCTTTGTATTTGCGTGCGCAATTTCCTTGACGCCGGCGGTTTTAATCTGGGATACTTCGGATTGTATATGATGATAAAGCTCTTCCAGCAAGCGGTTTTCCTCTTGTTCCAGTTCCGCTTTTTTGATATCTTCGCTTTCCTGGAGGATCGCCTGCTTCTCTGTTTCCGCCTTTTTCAGAATTGCCTGCTCGAACATGTCGAGCTTCTCTTCCGGTGTATATGCCACTCTTGTTCACCTCTCTGCCTGATGTGGGTGCTGACCGCGTCCGTTACAGCTGGACACCGATTGCTTCCCCTACATATCGTTCAATCATCTGTGATACGTCACCTTTTCCGTGTCGGTCAGGAATTTCCACAATAAGGGGACGTTTACAGGTCAGCTTATAGCGGTAGATTACCTGCGGGCAGGTATTGATCAGGTTTTCCGTCATCAGAATAATGCCGATTTCCGGATCCGCCATCAAGCTTTTTAGCTCCGTGAGCACTTCATCAGCGGTGTGAATGGTCTTGCCTTCGATTCCGGCAAGACGCATACCCATCGTTGTATCCACATTATCGCTCAGTGTGTAAAATTTCATTTTTTCCACCCCTTATGCGTGCTGAATACTGCGAAGTTTTCAACAACTTTTTCTTTTCCTGTGGAAAAGCCGGATAGTTTGTTCAATTTCGCAGTGATTAAAGTTTGTTGATCAGCAAGATTGAGATCAGCAGACCATACAATGCAACACCTTCACCCAAAACGACGAAGATTAATGCTTTACCGAATGCTTTCGGGTCTTCGGAAAATGCGCCGATTGCGGCAGGAGCCGTGGATGCGATGGCGATACCAGCGCCCAGGCAGCTAAGTCCGGTGGAAAGAGCGGCCGCAAGATAACCCATTCCGGCGCTCGCACCGGTGGTGACAGCAGCAGCGGCTGCAGCGGTTGTTTCAGGTTCAGCAGCGCCAACGGTCATGGACATGCAGACAAGCAGTGCTGTTGCAGCCATGAAAACGCCTGCGTTGAGCACAACGCGTTTTCTTGCGCGGCATGTTGAACCGGATTTGATAACGGGAACAAGCAGAAATGCAGCAATCGCAACCGCAATTGTAGGAATTACATACATCATAATATAGCCTCCAATGATTCACAAAAATTTATTATTAGGATTCCTCTGTGGAATAAATGCGAACAGGTTTAAACGGTTTTCCGTTGCCATCAAAATAGCGGCTGAACATCTCATAAAATTCCAGCCTGAGCACCTGGATGCCCACTATCAGGCCTTCCATGGCGATGACAAACAGGTTTCCGATGATGATGACGAACGGGCTTGCCGCCGTGCTCACCATTTCGGACAACGTAAAGACAACTGCCATCAAACCAGCGTGGCTGAGTATAAACCCGCCCACACGCAAAAATGACATCGTGTTGGAGAAGAAGCTCAGCACCACTTCAAACAGCTCAAACGCGCCTTCAGTGAGGTAAGCGCCCATGCCGTCAGCGGGCAGTGCATTCTTTCCGGTATAGCCTTTGGCCAGCCTGCCAAGCGGTTCTTTAAATAGAATGATGGCCAGCGGCACTAAGATCAGCGCCGTTACATAAGGCGCTTTAAACAGGTTCCTGCCGGTCACAGCTAGTGTTCCCGCACCAAACAGAATCGAACCATAGAAAACTAGGCCGGCGATTCCGTTGGCGGAAAAGACCGCTCGTTCGATATCATTTCGTTTAAATCCGATATAGATATCGATGATGATGGAAATACAAATCAAACAAACGCCAAGGCCGACTGCTGAAAGCAGGATGACATTGGTCATTTCCGGAGCCATGACCTCGACTGGCTTTCCGGGAAGTCCGAATACGTTGATAAACAGCGGATCCAGCAGATGTTCAAATCCAAATACCGAACCATAGAGCGTGCCGAACACGCAGGATGCAATTCCGCTTCGGTTGATAATCCGTCCAATATTCATCTTTTTAAACTTCCATAACAGAGCGCCTACGATGATTAACAGGAGACCTTGACCCAAATCGCCAAACATGGCTCCAAACAGCAGGCTGTAAGTAAACGCCACAAACGGCGTCGGGTCCACATCGTTGTAGGACGGCAGTCCATACATTTCGACGAACATCTCAAATGGCTGGGCAAACCAACCGTTTTTCAGTTTGGTGGGCGGCTGGATGCGTTTATCGGAATCGTGCGCTTTGATTTCCACCGTCACGCTGTCCAATTCGCGCAGTTGAGCCGCGAACTCCTCGCTGTGTTCTTCAGGAATGAACCCGGTAATGTAAAAGACATCCAAAAACTGACGTTTGAGCACCGATACATATTCGCGCATCTCAAACGAATCCGACAAAAACTTCAGTCTTGTATAATACTGATTCAGGGCATCTTCATTCGTATCGGCAAGCTCTTTGAGCTGATTTTCCACCAGAGCCAGTTCGGTTTCATTGTCCTTGATCTGACTGCTGATTTTTTCCAGCGCTTCTTCCGGTGTTCCGTGGACGAAATCCGGAACGCGCATGCGCTCAAAATAAAGGGAAGAGAAAATATCGTCCACTTGCGGCGCGTAATCCTGAAGTGTGAAATAAGCGCCCCAAACATAGCCCTTTTCGGTATCGAACGGGCAGAACAGGAACATTTTGCGGTCATAATAGGAAAGCTTTTCAAAGCTGTCCTGCGGCAGTCTGCCCAATCGAACTTTGACATACTTGCAGGTAAACAACTGGTCAAAATCGACTTTTATGACGTCCAGGTGGGCAATATGGGTTAAAACATTCTGCCCCTGCTGGATTTCACTCTTGAGATAGTTTCGCCGCTCCTGTAAAAAATCCAACTGTTCTTTAAAGGAATTGTAAAAGTCTTCAAAATACTGTGCTTTATGCGGAGTCATCTTGGCGAATTTATTTTCCTTGATGGTCTCCGGCATATATTGTGGATTCAGCCCCGCCTGAATTCCCACATCGGTCATCTTGTTTAAAATATCAGAATAAGGGTTTGGTTCTGACAGCGGATGGAATCCATGGATCCCTTCCACCGACTGAATCGCTTTTTCCGGATGGAAATCCCCTCTGTCCAAACAACGTAAAATCACGTCGTCAAGGCTTTTCATATCGCCCACGATCGTAACAAGCGATAGCTTAGCAATGGACATGATGATCCGTCCTTTCTCCACCGGCTATATTTTATGTCCGGCCCAACCATACGTCTTATGCTGCCGGTGGGTATCGGCGTACGGTTTCCGGAGTCCGCCCCCGCAATTTTCGGGAACGATTGTTAGGCGCGATAGAGAAGCTGCTGTATTTTTTCCGGAGCGCGCTGGTACCGCACGCCCTCAACGATCCGAACAATGTTCTCGGTTTCCATTCCGCGCAGCAGCATGAACGCCATGAAAACCACTTGTGGATCTGTGGAAAATCTCAGCATGTGCAAATCAAGACGGTAACGCATATTGTCCGTCTCGTTTTCGATAAACTTTGCATCTTCCGAAATATGCTTTCCGTAATAGGATGTCGACAATTCCCTGCGGAAAGTCTGCTCATCACGAGCTTCGATCAGCGCATCTAACTGACGCTGGGAGAGTCTGCAGTGAAACGGCAGAATCACCGAGCGAATCGTTTGAGGCTGTTCGTCAAAATATGTCTTTAAACGGTAGATGGTGTTGATGTTCATCGTTTCCGCCCGCATGGTGATCAGTTCGCGAAGCTGTTCACGCGCGGTACGGGATTTGTTTTTTTCCGCTCGTTTGAGCAGAGTTTTGAAATAATAGTTGCGAAGTGCCATTTCATAGGCTGTGTAATCGATCTGCTGTGTGTCGTGGCCGGATGCGGTCAAACGCTCTTTACATTCCCGAATGACAGGTCCGTAAGGAGTGTCTTTGAGAAATTCACACATCTGCTCCACACTGTTGACATGAGCCATATCGAAGATATTGAAGCTGACATAAGGCTGAATAAAGGATGGGAGCGTTGTAATATAATCGTCCACTTCTCTGGAAGAAATAATGTCACGGAACCGAGAAAGGATGGTCTCGATTTCCATATCCATAATGATATATGCATAGACATTATCTTTTGCATGGACATATTTGACCAGACGGACATATTGATACAGCACATCCTTATGGAGCAGAAGCTCCAGCTGACCGCGGTGTACCGCACTGTCCTGCACACCTGCAAGTGCGGATCGATAGGCCGTCTTATCCTTTAGATAAGCCGAGATCTCCTGCACGCTCTGTTTGCGCAGCAGTTCATCATACTGAGCAGGGGAGAGCATTTTTCCATACATGGAGCGTACCTTTGCAATCACTGCATTTGCATCTTTCGTCATACGCTCACCCGCCAATACAGCGGTTCACAACCTCTTGCACCCAGTTGCTGCTTTTCTCCTGAAACTTCAGCCTGAGTTTATTCATGCGCTCGCTGTACTCTTTTTTCAGCTGCTCACACTGCTCGTTGGTATCGGCCTTTGCTTGTTGTCGGAAGAATTCAATCCGGTTGTCCGATCGCTTCCGGTATTGATCGGACATCTGCTTTTTGTAATCGTCCATGTGCGCAAGCGTGTACTGTTTTTGCTGCTGCGCTTCCTGCACGATCTTTTGACCAGCGTGATCGAATTCGACCAATTTGCTGATGATCTTCTCCATACTATCATCCCTTTCTGACCGGTCGGTGCTTCGGATAAGAACACCCACCAGGAGTATCATCGAACAAAATTGGGGCCATTGCCCCGATTTTATCGGCTTTCAGTTTATGCTTATTTGTTCGTGATTGCAAGTAAATTTATACATTTGTAGCAAAAATCAAAAAATTTCTATGTTGCCCTACCATTTTTCATAAAATAATAGCGCTGATTTGTAACACTTGCACATAATTATTTGAATTCTGACAATCTCCTACAAAATCTGACTAAACTTGTAAATTATAGCATGATTCATTTGACAAACTTTCCTTTCTATCCTTGATTTTACTTTTCTCAATTGGTATACTGAGAGTATTATAATAAAGAGATCGCAAAGCGATCAAAGTGAGGGAGGAATTAACAAATCATGAAAAAACTGCTTACCACAGTCAGCCTGTTACTGGCATCGGTCACGGTTTTGTCCGTACCCGCGTCTGCAATTGCAATCATCACAGGCGACAGCTTTACTTCTGATGAAAAAAGCAAAGAATGGGTCACAGACCGCTACGCCCCCGAGGAGTTCGACGTTTCCGACGGCAAACTGTATCTTGCGCTCGGCAAATCGGGTTATTATAGATACCGTCCCGCCGACAAAAAAAGTAAATACTATGCACAGCAGGGAAAAAAATTAAAATTGGAGAAACCCTCCAGCACCACTTGGACCGCTGTTGTAAAACTGGACATCGATGACTCCTGGTTCTCCTCAAGCAGCAACCGCAAACGTGCGGAATTCCGCATCGACTTGGTTGACGGCAAAGGCAAACCCATTAAGGAATCGCCGGCACTTGCACTTGTCAAAGGCGGCAGCAGTGCTTCTTACTTCAAATTCTTTAATCCCGAAGCCAAAACCGACTGGGGACTTGGCGACAAGTTCATCAACGGAGACGACGAAGTGGAGGATTTTTATGTTGAGGACGGCGAACACAGCCTGTTCATCAAATCCAGCAACGGCGTGATCTCCTACTATGTCGATGAAAAGAAACTCGGCAACTGCACATTAGATACTCAAGATGTTTATCCTTCTTATGTTTCGCTAAGTGCTTACAATTATGAGCGCCCGGACGTCATCTGCTGGGATAATTTCTATCTATATGACGGCAGCTACGGCATGCGTGCTCTTTCTTCCAAAGCGCAGGATCGAAAGGATGACCGTTTGGAAGAAAAATATGAGAAAAAGCGTGACCGCTGGAAGAAACGCTATACCCAGTATTATTTTGAAGAAACCCGCAAATGGTATAAGGAAAGCGAAATCCCGTCCACATATGACTTGGATGACGCAGACGATTCCCGTTTGACCAAAGACATGCCCGACAGTTATTGGGATTATTAATCGAATTCCATATGTAAACCCGCCCGGTCTGAAAGCCGGGCGGGTTTTATTCGCTTTTATTAAGACGCTGTATTTACAGCAACCCGTTTGTCTCAAGGAATTCTTTTGCTACTGTTTCAATTTCTTGACCCTCTACATCAATCTTGTAGTTTAGTTCGGTCATCGTTTCATCGTTGATTTTGCCCGCAAGACTATTGAGAACTTCTTCTAGTTCGGGGTATTTTTCCAGAGTCTCATTTCGAACAATGGGAGCCTGATAATAAGGAGGGAAGAAGTTCTTGTCATCTTCCAGTACCTTCAAATTGTACTGCTTGATGGGTCCGTCAGTGGTAAATGCATCGATTACATCCACTTCGCCGTTGCCGATTGCCTGATATTTCAGCGCAACGTTCATTTTTTTAGGTTCGCCTTTAAATTCCAATCCATAAGTCTCAACCATCATGTCATACCCATCTGGACGGTTATAGAATTCATGCTCGGCTCCAAACACAAGCTCGTTTGAAACTTCTGCAAGATCACTGCAGGTTTCAATCCCGTATTTTTGATAGGCTTCATCCGTAATCGCGAGTGCATAGGTGTTATTGAACCCAACAGGGTCCATCCATTTTATGTCAAATTGCTTGTCAAACTCTTCAGAAACAATTCTGTAAACCTCATCTGGGTCGGTGATAACGTCCATATTCAGCTGAGCGGTCAAAGCGGTTCCGGTATATTCCGGATAAACGTCAATATCGCCGCTTTTAAGTGCTTCAAAACAAACGAATGTACCACCCATGTTGAGTTTACGGTCCACTTTCAAGTCCGTTTTCGTCTCAATAAGCTGTGCTATCATTTCCCCAACTACGATATTTTCACCGAAATCTTTTGTTCCCACCGTAACGGTGCCTTTACTGGAACAACCGGTTAGAAAACTTACTGCTGTCAAAGTCATCACAAGTAAAACACTTGTTATTTTTTTTGTTAAACGCATAAGTAACCTCTTTTCTTACCTTTTTGCTTTTCATCAAATGTTGTTCAAATTTTGATATCGTGTAAACACAAATGCATGTTGCATCTTTTTTGAAACAACCCGTCCGGCTTTTAGGCCGGGCGGGTGTTATTGGTTCTGATTGAGATGCTGTTTTTACAGCAAACCGTTTGTCTCAAGGAATTCTCTTGCCGCATCTTCAACGGCCTGACCTTCTACATCAACTTTATAGTTGACTTCAATCATCTTCTCATCGTCGATTTTTCCTGCAAGACTATTCAGAATATCTTCCAGTTCAGGGTGTTTCTCAAGCGTATCATTGCGGATAATAGGAGATGCATAATAAGGAGGGAAGAAGCTTTTGTCATCTTCCAGTACCTTCAAGTTATACTGTCTGATCGGGCCGTCTGTCATAAAGACATTCGTCAAATCGATGTCGCCCTCTCCGATTGCCTGATATTTTAAGGAAATATCCATTTTTGTGGGTTCTCCCTTAAACTCCAACCCATATGCTTCGGTAACTGCATCAAACCCATCCTGCCGGTTAAAGAATTCATGGTCAGAACCAAACACAAGCTCGTTTGAAACTTCAGCAAGGTCACTGCAGGTTTCAACCCCGTATTTTTGATAGGCTTCATCGGTAATGGCAAGTGCATAGGTGTTGTTAAATCCCATTGGTTCAAGCCACTTAATATCAAACTGTTTGTCAAACTCATCAGAAACCACTCGGTAAGCCTCATCCGGATCGTTGATTACGTCCATATTCAGCTGAGCGGTCAATGCAGTTCCGGTATATTCCGGATAAACGTCAACATCGCCGTTTTTCAGCGCTTCAAAGCAGACAAACGTACCGCCCATGTTGAGTTTGCGGTCCACTTTCAAATCGGTCTTTGCTTCGATGAGCTGCGCAAACATCTCACCGACTACGATATTCTCACTAAAATCTTTCGATCCAACGATCACGGTATTATCACTCGAACAACCGGTTAAAAAACTTGCTGTCACCAAACACATCACAAGTAAAATACTTGTGATGTTTTTTGTCAAATGCATACAAACCTCTTTTCTTCCTTTTTTGCTTTTCTCATCAAAAGATGTTCAAATTTAGACATCACCTAATCATATAC
>CALLQM010000129.1 GCA_938014855.1 uncultured Clostridia bacterium
CAACCGGCAACGTTCCGGTCAGCAAAGAAGTTCAGCAGCTCCCGCAGTTCCAGGAAGACAAATTTATGAAGGCTTCCATTGAAGGTGCTCCGTATGCAGGTATCTTCCCGATCCGTGATACGACCACTGAATGGATCTCCAACGTTTGGCCGAACACTGTTGCAGCTGCTCTGACTGGACAAATGACCGCTGAGCAGGCAATGCAGGAACTTCAAAAAGCACTTTACGAATAATACGCATAAACAACGAATTCCGTAGTTATACTAAGGGCAGGCTGCAAAAAGCCTTTGTAGCCTGCCCTCGCCATATCGAAAATTAAAGTGAGGTGATCCGCTTGCAGAAAAAGAAGATAAATATTTGGCCTTACCTGTTGATTGCACCCGCATTAATGATCGTTTTGGCCGTGGTATTTATTCCTGCTGTCAACGCGATTTTAATGAGTTTCCAAAATTACGACCTTCGCCGCCCCAATGACATTGGGTTTATTGGGCTGGCAAATTATGCGGCCGTATTTAAGGATCCGATCTTTTGGAAATCGCTTTGGAAAACGATTCTGTGGGTGGTGTTTGGCGTAGGATTCCAGTTTGTCTTTGGATTTGCGCTCGCACTGCTCCTAAACAAAAAGTTCAGAGGACGTGGTATTGTCCGTGCAGTCAGCCTGATTCCATGGGTCACCCCGGGTGTTCTGATCGGTCTGATGTGGCGCTGGATTTATGATGGAAACTATGGTGTACTGAATGATTTGCTGATGAAACTCGGCATCATTGAAGATGCAATCCCGTTTCTTGCCCAGCAATCCACTGCATTTCCTTCCGTTATCGTCACCATTATTTGGCAGGGTATTCCATTCTTTGCCTTAATGCTGCTTGCCGGTTTGCAGGGTATTCCCGGCGAACTCTACGAAGCGGCGGATATTGATGGTGCGACCGGTTGGCAAAAACTGTTCCATGTTACGATTCCCTCGTTAAAAAATACGATTTTTGTTACGACACTTCTTCGTATCATTTGGGTTGCCAACTCTGTCGACGTCATCTTCAATATGACGGAAGGCGGTCCGGCTTATTCCACCCAGACACTCAGCGTTTACATTTTTAACAAAGGTAATTCTCTCAATCTCGGATATGCGTCCACTATGTCAGTGGTTATGACGCTGCTGCTTTCACTGGTAGCGGTGCCGTATCTGAAAAACATGTTTAAGAAAGACTAGAAAGGAGGAACAGCGATGTCTTCAAACTTAAAAACCAAGAAAATTCGTCGCCCGATGCCGCGTATATTGAGCGTTTATGCTCCGCTTACGGCGTTGTTATTGTTCTTGCTGTTCCCGTTCTACTGGACTTTTGTAACTTCTGTAAAACCGGAGCAGGAACTTTATGGTGCCATTGTCACTTATTGGCCCCAAAACCTGACCTTTGAATCGTATAGAAAACTATTTGTCGATTTTAACTTTCTCAAACCGATGGGCAACAGCTTTTTGGTAGCGGTTATTACCACCATTGTGACGCTGTTGGTTTCCATGCTTGCGGCTTATGCATTTTCGCGTTATGACTTTAAAGGACGCAAAGGATTTATGATCATGTTTTTGACTAATAACATGTTCCCTACGGTTCTTTTGCTCATTCCGCTTTATGCAATTATGCGTAAACTCGGAATCCTTTACACCCCGACGGCTCTTGTGCTGGCTTATACCACCTTTACCATTCCCTTTTCTGTTTGGCTGCTGAATGGTTATATCAATGACCTTCCCCTCTCTTTGGAGGAGGCGGCGATGGTGGACGGTGCAAACCGTGCACAGGCGTTCATCAAAATTATTTTGCCCATTCTCACCCCATGTCTGATCGCGACTGGTGTCTATATCTTTATGCAGTCGTGGAATGAATATACGTTTGCGGTTATGTTCACAAACGAAAACAACCGTACAATTCCGGTGGCACTCAAAAACCTAATTGGTCAGCTCGGCGTTCAGTGGGATCTTCTGACAGCAGGCGGAATTATTACGATTATCCCTGTCTGCATCATGTTCTTCTTTGCACAAAAACGTCTTGTCGAAGGTCTGACCGCCGGTGCGGTAAAAGGCTGATCATGCCGGTAATCCCATACCGTGCAGATAAAAAAGGAGTAAATAGGAATGAACATTGCACAACAACAAGAAAAAGCGAAACAGCTGCGTGCGGACATCCTTCGGATGCTCTACACTTGCAAGTCCGGTCATCCCGGCGGCTCTCTTTCCTGCGTAGAGATGCTTATGGCGCTGTATTATAATACCATCAAAGTCGACCCCAAGAATCCAAAGTGGGAAGACCGTGACCGTGTTGTACTCAGCAAAGGCCATGCCTGCCCTACGCTTTATGCCATCCTTGCAGATTTGGGATTCTTTCCCCGCGAAGATCTTTGGACACTCCGTCAGATCGACAGCCACCTGCAGGGTCATCCCGACTGCAATAAAACCCCGGGCATCGATGTAAACACCGGTTCTCTTGGACAGGGTGTCTCCATTGCGGGCGGTCTGGCTATGGCAGCGAAATACAATAAAAAAGACTATCAGGTATACGCCATCGTCGGAGACGGTGAAGTACAGGAAGGTCTTGTTTGGGAAGCGGCAATGTCTGCTGCCCACTATAAATTGGATAACCTCACAGTCATGCTCGACCATAACGGTCTGCAGATCGACGGAAGCAACGACGAAGTTATGAGCATTGGCGATATCGTTGAAAAGTACAAAGCATTCGGATTTGAGTGCATCATCGTTGACGGCCATGACATTCAGGCAATTGTGGATGCAATCCATGCACCGCACAACGGCAAGCCGAAATTCATTTGCTGCCAAACCCATAAGGGCCACGGCATATCCTTTATGTCCGACCAGTTCGGATGGCACGGAAAAGCTCCGTCGAAAGACGATTACGAAAAAGCAATCAAAGAACTGGGGGTAGCAATCAATGGCTGAGAGCAAATCACTAAGAGTCGCTTACGGTGAAGCACTTGTTGAACTGGGCGCTGAAAATGATAAAATCGTGGTAATGGACGCAGACCTTGCGCATGCCACTATGACCAATGGCTTTGCTGAAAAAAATCCGGATCGTTTCTTTAACTTCGGAATCGCAGAAGCCAACATGATGTGTGCGGCCGCTGGTTTTGCACATTCGGGACTCATTCCGTTCTGCAGTACGTTTGCCCTGTTTGGTACAGGCAGAGCATACGAGCAGATTCGTAACTCGATTTCTTATGTCAATGCCAACGTGAAACTTGCGCTTTCCCATTCGGGTCTGTGTGTTGGAGAAGACGGCGGCAGCCACCAGTCGATTGAAGACATTGCGCTTATGCGCGTTCTGCCGGGAATGACCATCTTTGTTCCCTGCGACCCGATCGAAACCAAAAAAGCGGTTCGTGCCGCTGTTGAGATTGACGGACCGGTTTATATCCGTGTTGCTCGTCCGGTCTGCGACTGCGTAACCGAAGACGATACCCCGTTTATCCCCGGAAAAGCAAATGTGATGCGCGACGGATCAGATGTTGCGATTTTGGCGACCGGTCTGATGATTCCGGAAGCACTCAAAGCAGCCGATCAGCTCGCACAAGAAGGCATCAAAGCGGCGGTTGTCAACTTCCACACCATTAAGCCGCTGGATGAAGAATGTGTGCTGAAAATGGCAGAACAGTGTGGCGCAGTCGTCACCGCTGAGGAACATTCCATCATTGGCGGCCTGGGATCTGCTGTTGCAGAAGTGCTCGCCGGAAAATCCAATGCCAAATTTGCTCGCGTTGGCGTCAACGATAAATTCGGTAAATCCGGTAAACCGGAAGATCTGTTTAAAGCATACGGTCTGACAGCTGAAAATATTGCGGACAACTGCCGCAAACTCATCAAATAGAAGGAGCTCATCATGAAAAAGATTCAAGAATTTGCGTTTGAAGGCGAAGGCCTTACCCGTGTATTTGAAAACGAAAAATGGATGGTGGGCATCAAAAACTGGAAGCCTGCAAACGACATCACCGGCATTGACTGCTTAGAGCGTCACAACGAGACCGATGAACTGTTTGTCCTGCTGGCTGGTCACTGCACCCTGCTGTATGCCAACGAGGTAGACGGCAAACTCGAAATCAGTGCAGTTGAGATGGAGCCGATGAAGGTTTATAACATTCCGGCTACCCTGTGGCACAATACCGTTACCCAGAAAGATACCAAAATGATTTTGGTAGAAGACTCCAATACCGGTATGAACAACAGCGATATTCTTCCGCTGGATGCCGCGCAGCTGGACACGGTCAAGTCTCTGGTAAAATAGCGTACTTCTTTCTCCCCATTGCGTAAGCATATAAGAAAAGAAGCCTCCGATTGGAGGCTTCTTTTCGTTTTCTATTTGAAACAATTAGGAGAAATCAAATAAAAGTTTTCTATGTAGATTTATTTCGGCTGTTTACCGATGTATGCGAGAATACCACCGTCTACATACAGAACGTGTCCATTGACAAAATTTGAAGCTTCAGACGCTAAGAACACTGCCGGTCCCATCAAATCTTCCGGAGTTCCCCAGCGGGCCGCAGGAGTCTTGGAAATGATAAAGCTGTTAAACGGATGCCCTTCCGTACGAAGCGGAGCGGTTTGCGGAGTCGCGATGTATCCGGGTCCGATGCCGTTGCACTGAATGTTGTATTCGCCGTATTCCGAAGCGATGTTGCGGGTGAGCATCTTTAGTCCGCCTTTTGCCGCGGCATAAGCGGAAACCGTTTCACGGCCGAGTTCACTCATCATCGAGCAGATGTTGATGATTTTACCGTGACCTTGTTTGATCATGCTTGGAATGACCGCTTTTGAAACGATAAACGGTGCGTTTAGGTCAACATCCACGACCTGGCGGAATTCTTCTGCTGTCATGTCGCACATGGGAATGCGTTTGATGATGCCGGCATTGTTGACGAGAATGTCAATCGAACCGACTTCTTTTTCGATGGTGGCAATGAGTTCTTTGACCTTATCTTCCTTGGTTACGTCGCAGACATAACCGTGTGCCTCAATGCCTGCCTCTTTGTAAGCGGCTAAGCCTTTGTCAACAAGCTCCTGCTTGATGTCATTAAATACGATTTTTGCACCTGCCGCGGCAAATCCCTTTGCAATTGCAAATCCGATTCCATAGGATGCGCCGGTGATGAGCGCAACTTTTCCGTCAAGTTTAAAATCTTTCATGTCCATTACTAAAACCTCCAAAATAGTAGTATCGGAATAAGGCACGCGGTTTGGCGCCTTATTTTAATCGTTGTTCAATGTGTTTCGATGCTAGCGCAAATCAACGGTTTTGATGTGATCCATGTCGTCGAATTCTTTGTTTTCGCCGCCCATTGCCCAAATAAAGGTATAATTTGCGGTACCGCATCCGGAATGAATCGACCAGCTCGGGCTGATGACCGCCTGCTCATTCTGCATAACCATGTGGCGGGTCTGACTGCCCTCACCCATCATATGAAAGACCACGTTGTCTTTTGGGATGTCAAAATACATGTAAATTTCCATGCGGCGCTCGTGGGTGTGGCACGGCATCGTATTCCAAACACTGCCCGGTTCCAACACGGTCATCCCCATACACAGCTGACAGGTTTCCAGCACATCCGGGTGGATAAACTGATTGATGGTGCGCTCGTTTGCGGTTTCCGAAGAACCGCAGGGACGTTTTGCGGCATCCGCAATGCTGATGAATGTGGTTTTGCAGGGCTTATGCGCAGGAGCACTCACCATATAGAATTTGGCGGGGTTTGCCGCATTGTCACTACTGAACAGCACTTGTTTGGTTCCCATGGTGATGTACAGACAGTCTTTAAAGCCCATTTTATATTCCACGCCGTCCGCAATGATCTTTCCGGCGCCTCCGATATTAAAAACCCCGATTTCACGGCGCTCAAGAAAATATTTGGTACCGAAATTTTTCCAAACATCCATGCCTTTGTCGATGGAAACCGTTTCCCCTGTCGGCATGCATCCCAAGGTCACCATTCGATCTACGTGGGAATACACACTGACGACCTCGTTGGGCACATATAAATTTTCAATCAGAAATTCTTTGCGGACTTCTTCGGTTGTATAACGTTTGAAGTCGTTCTGATTGGCAGAATAACGGATATCCATGACAACAACTCCTTAAAAATCACTGGGTTTGTATCGTTCTCTTATATATATTTTACCTTATTGTATACACATTTAATAGATGGATACAAGCAAGAAAATTGCTCATGAATTATGTGCAGATTGCACAAGTAAAGATGCAAAAAAGAAAGAGGCTTCCAAAATGGAAGCCTCTTTCAATAAGGATTCTTTTATTCTGTTTTAACCTCTATTTTTGCTGCGCACATTCGGATAGCAACAATCGGATTTTATTCCGGTCAAGCGCTGTTACCGCGATAGGCGGCTGGGGCGATGGCACATATTCTCCAATTTGTTTGGTCATCGAAAGCATGTCCAGCCACCGCCCGAATTTGTTGCCAATCGAGCGCATAATGCCTGCTTCTTCGAACCCGAACGCTCGATGCAGTGCTACACTTTTTTCGTTTGGAATTTGAATACGCACAGAAACATTACAGTATCCCTGCATTTTTAAAAGCCCAATCAATGCTTGATACAACGCTGTTCCAATGCCCATCCCCTGCGCCTTCGGCGCGACATAAACAGAAAGCTCGGCGTTCCATGCATAAGCCGCCCGTTCATACTGTTTGCTGGCGTAAGCATACCCGATGATTTGTCCGGACTGCTCGCATACAAGCCACGGAAATTGATTCGAAATCTGCTCGATTCGACGCTCAAATGCCATGATGGATGGAACCTCGTATTCAAACGTAACGGTTGTATTCAAAATATAAGGCGCATAAATGGAAAGGATTTGAGCCACATCGTTTTTTGTATCTGCAAGCCGCAGTGTAAAGGCCATAGCAAAGCCCTCCTATTAAATTGCATCTGTTGGATCAACTATTCTATTTCTTTTCTAGTTCAGTTTGCTGGCATGTTTACCCTGCCAGCTGTTGCGCCGCACCAATTCCTGATCGATGGCATTGAGCACACATAGCTTTTTTAAGCTCCACTGCGGTCCGATTAATAAATCCGGTGCTCCGTCGCCGGTCAGCCGACCGATTACAAATTCCTGCGGGAACCGTTCCAGCTGATTACAGATCACCTGTACATAGTCTTCTTTGGCCAGCAAGGAAAACTGCCCCTGCTCGTATTCCTGCGCCAATCGCGTTCCTTTGAGCACATGCAGAAGATGGATTTTAACCAGGTGTAGATCAAGACCTGCCAGCTCCTCAGCGGTTTTCTGCATCATTTCGGGTGTTTCGCCCGGCAGACCGTTGATGATATGCACCCCGACCAAAACCCCGCGCCGATGCAGTTTTTCATATCCCTGCAAAAAATCCTCGTAGGTGTGACAGCGGTTGATGCGCCGGCCGGTTTCGTCCCAAATGCTTTGTAGCCCCAATTCCACAGTCAGATAGGTTTTTTGCGCAAGTTCCCCCAGTAGATCGCAGACATCTTCCGGCAGACAGTCGGGGCGGGTCGCGATGGACAGCCCCACAACACCCGGGCAATGCAGAGCCTCTTGATAGAGTGTACGCAGATGCTCCACCGGCGCATAGGTATTGGTGCGCGCCTGAAAATAGGCGATGTGCTTGCGGGTATCCCATTTTTCCGCCATGCGGTCTGCCACATCGGCAAACTGCTCGGTGATCGTCTGACTTGGTTTTCCGCCAAACTCGCCGCTTCCGCTGGGCGAACAGTAGGAACAGCCGCCCGTCCCTTTTGTCCCGTCCAAATTCGGGCACGACAGTCCGGCGTTTAAACTGATGCGGGACACTTTGGAACCAAACCGATGCCTTAAATAGTAGCTGTACGTTTGATACCGTTTATTATCGTCCGAATAGGGAAATGGATTCATAAAAAGCCTTCTTTCACCGCATAGATTGTATTATCCCATGCCGGAATATACGGATGCTGCCGTAAATAGATGCGGTAAGCGGGATTGATTTGGTGGATTTGCTGCGGCAGGAGAAACAGATCTTCATTGCGGTGATAAGCCGAAACGATCAGCCGCGGACAGTCCCTCCGGAGAACCGTTTTGCCGCCCGCAATCGCAAGCCGTTCCTCCCCTTCCACATCCATTTTGATGATGGAAATCGGCTGATTGCATGCAACGCTGTCAATCGACCGCATCGGAACTGGAATACCGGCACCATCTCTGGAGACGGCGGAATGCCGTCCCGCTTTGTTTGCAAAGGGAATGACGGTATCACGGTCATATACCCCGGCGTTGATGCAGGTCAAGTCTCCGGTGTATGTTTCTGCAAAAGCTGTCAGCTTCCGAAAATTCTTTGGGTCGGGCTCCAATGCTGTAATGGCCTTTAACGGCCCTCCTGCCTGCTGTGTGACCTCGCGAACCGTGTCCCCGTCATACGCTCCTAAATCCAAATAGGTATCTTCCTTGACAGGCCGAATGAGTGTGTAGGCTTGTTCCTTTGGTGTGGTGACGTTTCGGATGTAGGAAATGTTTCCGCTCAGCCGATAATTCCATACCGCGGCATACACCTCCCGGCTCTGCTCGTCCGCCATAAGATCGTAGGACTCAGCGATTGCAGATTCATATCGGTTTAGATATGCAAAATCTACAATTTCTCTGCCGATGACCGGCACATGCGGCGCGTAAAGCTCATACCGTTTGCTGAGCTGTTCCATGCGCGCAATCAAGTCGTCTTGCCAAAACGCAAAGGCAACCACAATAATAAAATCCGAATACAGCGCCTCGATTTCGGCAAGGGTTTTCACTTTCCACCCATGAAACGATTGACCGCGGACAAATTCATCACTGGCAAAAATCTCCCTAGCCGTAATGCCGAACTCCTCGAATACTGCCAATATTTTTTCCGCACCCAAACCCATTCCATATAATACGATTGGTTTGCCAGCGTTGGCCAGCCGTTCCCAAACGGTTTGGGTCTCTTTTATAAACGGTAACATCTTATTAAACGCGTCCTTTTTTGTTGGTTTCCTATCGGTAACATTATGCCATACCTGCCGCCTTTTCACAACTGATTTTTGAAATGAAAAAGCCGTACAGAATGTTCTGTACGGCAGATTTGTTAAGGTTGCTTACGAAACGCCAAAATACCGGTAATGCTTGCCACCGAAACCAAAATACAGCCTAAGGTAAGCAGATACGCGATTGCATGCGGTCCGTCAAACGGTGCGATGCCTTGCATCAAATAAAGCTGTATGGTAATCGACAATGCGGTCACGGCGCAAAACAGCGAAACGGAATCGGGAATCAGGGACATACGCTCGCCCCGCATCGTAATCTGCATCATCAAATACACAATCGGCAAAAGGGTCATGAGCAGGGTTGCAATCCACCATGGGGTGTCCGTTTGCACCGCTTCCCCGACGCCAAACAGCGGTAATAGGCGAAAGACCAGCGCCGCCAGCAAGGCCAGCGCTCCCAAAATTCCAAGCACCATCGATGCGATTGCACCCGCAGTAACCGAATGGTCGTGCACTTCATCCTGTTGAGGGCGGCTGAAATATTCTGTTACCAGCGATTCCCCGCAATATCCACAGCTTCGGGCGCGTCCGCTGACCGGTCGTCCGCATTTCGGACATGTCACCATACCGACCCCTCTTTTCCTTTTGGAGTTCGCCCTCATTTTAGCATATTCTTCTATTTTTGACAAGAAGATTTCAAATGTGGCTGCTATCATTTGCTCGGTTCCAATTCCGGTTCCTCTTCACTGTTCAGCGCATCTTCCATCAGCTTCATCATCTCAAGCGAACTGCGAAAATGCTGCGTTTTTTTTCCGTCCAGCCAATGAATCGTTCCCTGCCATGTGTTATGTTGCTGAAACTGTACTTCCACCATAAATGTCGACTTCTTTTTGTGCCTTCTATCCATTCATTTCGTTCCTTTTTGTTAAACAGAGATTTTTGCCCGTTGTCTTGGTGCAATATGCACAACGTTTCTCTCATTATAAAGGAGCCGAATCAGCAAGTCAATGTGTTGGCGGTTGCTCATTTGCGAAAACAAAAATAAAATGCTGACAAATGTATTTCATTTTTGGTATACTAACCAAAGAAAGGCGGGATGTGTATGAAGACGGCGCTGGTATTATCCGGCGGCGGGAGCCGCGGGGCTTATGAAATTGGAGTCTGGCAGGCACTTCGCGAATTGGATGTAGACATCTCTTTGGTAACGGGAACCTCGGTGGGCGCACTGAACGGTGCGGTTATTGCACAGGGTGATTTGGATCAGGCTCGTCTGCTTTGGCAGAAACTAGAAACGTCCC
>CALLQM010000130.1 GCA_938014855.1 uncultured Clostridia bacterium
TGCCGGGCAGAGCGGCTGTTTCCAGCGCAGATTTGCGGCGGGTGAGTTCGCGCGCTTTGCGCGCGGCCTCGCGCGCACGAGAAGCAGTCATGGATTTTTCCATAATAGCCCGGGCTACCGCCGGATTTTCTTCAAAGTAAACCATAAGCTTTTCGCTGACCAAACCATCCACCAGTGTACGCATCGAGGTATTGCCCAATTTTGCCTTGGTCTGACCCTCAAACTGCGCATCGGTCAGTTTGACGGAAATAATGGCAGTCAATCCCTCACGCACATCATCACCGGAGAGTTTTTCCGTATCTTTGAGAATGTTATATTTGTGGCAGTAATCGTTAAATACACGCGTCAAAGCGGCTTTAAAGCCTGCTTCATGCGCACCGCCGTCTGTTGTATGAATATTATTGGCAAAAGAAAGGATCAAATCGTTATAGCTGTCGTTATACTGCATCGCAACTTCCGCAGTATTATCACCATCGCGTTTTTCGAAATAGATGACTTGATCGTGCAAGGTTACCAAACGTTTGCGTTTATGGATGTGTTCAACAAAACTGCGGATACCGCCTTCATAATGCAGATCGGTAACCATCGGTTCCACCTGACGCATGTCTTTGAGCACGATATAAACGCCGGCATTGAGGAATGCCTGTTCCCGCAAGCGGGTAACCAGCGTTTCATAATCATAATCCGTGGTCTCTTTAAAAATTTCCGGATCCGCTTTAAACGAAATTTTGGTTCCGGTTTTCTGCGCATCCGAGACGATTTTGAGCGGTGCACACTCTTTGCCGTGCTCAAACCGCTGGAAATAACAGTTCTGACCGTCGCAGACTTCCACTTCCAGCCATTCGGAAAGCGCATTGACTACCGATGCGCCCACGCCGTGCAGGCCTCCGGAAACTTTATATCCGCTTCCGCCGAATTTTCCGCCTGCGTGCAGAATGGTAAATACAACGGTTACAGCAGGAAGCCCTGTCTGTTTTTGGATTCCGACCGGGATTCCGCGTCCGTCATCCGTCACTCGAATGATATTATCGGGCAGGATCTCGACCGTGATTTTATCGCAGTGACCCGCCAGAGCCTCATCGATGGAATTGTCTACGATCTCATAGACCAAATGATGCAGTCCGCGCGGTCCCGTGGAACCGATATACATACCCGGACGTTTCCGGACCGCTTCCAGTCCTTCCAGAACCTGAATTTGATTTTCATCATAATTTTGAATTTGCGGTGTGTTCTCCACGTTGGTACTCCTCTCTTAGGCTATCTTTCAAAGCTGTTCCGGCAAAGCCGGGCTGTTTATATTTTGACTCAAAAAGAAACCCCTCCTACCGGTCTATATTCGCGATTCCTTCGATATACCCCGCTCGTTTTCTAAGCGTGGAGGAGGAGATCTGTGTGATATAGACAGCAGTTTTTTTGTTCTGCGTGCAGATGACAAAAGACTTAGGCAGTTCATAGGAAACATTCACGACCCGCCCAGCCTTTTCTGATTTGGCTAGAAATTCCTTGGTAATTTTTGAAATCGAGGTGTTTTCCAGATCAAAAATGCCGATGATATCGTCCGTACGCACCACTGTATCCTGTCCAAGGTGAAGATACATGCAATTTCCTCCCGCTTCAGTACTGTTTGCAGGAAACAGCGGCACCGTTTTGGATGCAGATGCCCAGTCCCTGCCCAAGGGTTCGAAAGTCTTTTTCATCGCAGCAGGTGATTAAAACCTGTCTGCCGCGCAGATGATTTAATAAATAGTCGCGCCTGGAAAGATCCAGTTCGCTCATGACATCGTCCAGCAGCACCACCGGATATTCTCCGATTGTTTCGCGGATGAGTTCACATTCTGCCAGTTTCAAGGACAAAACACAGCTTCGCTGCTGTCCCTGCGAGCCGAACGTGCGTGCACTGCTGCCGCTGAGCGTAATATCAATATCGTCTCTGTGGGGGCCGTTTGTGGTAACCCCCGCCCGAAGATCTTCCTGCCGGTTCATTTGCAGGCAGCTTAAGATCTGTTTTTCAATTTCTGGGATGTCGGCGGAAAGATCACAGGCAAGCGTCGACACATAATGAAAATCAAGCGCTTCTTTTTCCTGCGAGATTCCCGCATAAATTTCTTTTGCAAACCCACGCAGCCGATCGACAAACGACGTGCGCGTTTTGATGATGACCGCCGCAAAGGAAGCAAGCCGCGCGTCCCATACATCCAGCGTACTCATCAGATTCTGCTGATACGCAATGTCTTTGAGCAGGCGGTTTCGCTGTTCCAGAACGCGGTGATACTGGTTGAGCATATGGATAAAGCGTGGTTTCATCTGACAGACGGCGGTGTCGATAAACCGCCGTTTTTCCTGCGGTCCATCTTTAATAAGCGCCAAATGCGTGGGCGAAAAAACCACGGCACAGAACCTTCCGGCCAGTTCCGTGGGAGAACGAAGCGGAATATCGTTGACCGACGCACTGCGGCGGGACGCGATTGTGATTTCTGCGGATTGGGAGCGGCCGCCGGCGGTAAACTGCATTTCCAGCTTTGCATGAGGCTGCTCAAATCGAACCAGCTGGCTGTCCCGCGCGCCTCGAAAGCTCTTTGCTCCGGTAAAAAGCCAGATCGCTTCCAGAAAATTGGTTTTACCCTGTCCGTTATCCCCATAGATAATATTGGCATTTTTACACAGAGTAAGCTCCAAATCACAGATATTCCGAAAATTATGAAGTTTGATACAGTCTGCCCTCAAACGTTACACAACCTCAATCTCGATTTCTTCGATCGTCACCCGGTCACCGGGCCGAATCTTTTTGCCCCGCATCGTGCATACTTCGCCGTTTAACGAAACCAGTCCCTGTGCAATCATCTCTTTTGCCTGCCCTCCGGTTTCGGCGGCTCCGGCAAATTTCAGCAGGGAATCCAGTTTAATAAATTCGGTTTCAATTTTAACTTGTTGGTTTCGCATGATAACTGCCTCTTTTCAACAGACAGCGGAATTGCTTCCGGTCTTATATTTCTGATTTCAGCCTTACCGGCAGAACAAGGAACGTAAAACTGTCACCTTCCGGCGGCACGATTTTCATCGGAGCAAGTGCACCGTTTAAAATCAATTGGATCTCGTCACATTCACATGCTTTGAGCGCATCGAGCATATAACGGTTATTGAATCCGATCTCCACAATGTCGCCGTTTTGGTCACAGGGGATCTCGTCATATGCGCGCCCAATCGCGGTTGAACAGGAAATTTTAATGATTCCATTTTCAAATAAAATGCGCAGAGGGCTTTTGATGTTATCGGAAATCAGCAGGCTGGCGCGCTCGATTGCATGAATCA
>CALLQM010000131.1 GCA_938014855.1 uncultured Clostridia bacterium
TACGAATTGAGCTTAAATCTCCTGCAGATAAAAAATTGCCCACCTGCACAACATCTTTTCCGCCAAATTTTCCGCCAACCGGAAATGATGCAACAATAAAATCACAGTCGCTTTGGCGTACACGTTTTTCGTCACTGATTGATACGACACCATCCACCACAAGTTCCGGCATCTCTTTTTCTAGCCGGACACGTATCAAATGCGACACACTAATTCCATAGTTGCAAAGAATCAGAACATGTACACAAGATGCGATTCGTTCTGCCGCGCCGCAAATATCCAGCGCCAAAAATCCAAGTTCGTTTTCATTAATGGCTAATCCGGTTTCATCTTCAAGAACAACACTGACCGACCAAGCGGCGGCTAATATATTGGGATATTTTTTTTGAATTTGCTCCAACAGCGGATTTTCAATTACAATTCCTTGTGAAAGTCTGGCTACGGAAGAGCGAAGCGAAAGAAAAAAATTGCAAAGCAATGTATTGTCCGCCGCAAAATCAATATTCAAAACTCTGCTGAACATTGCAATCAGACGGCTCGTCAATTCGCTTAACTTTGGATAACGCAGCTGAAAAAACTGCCGCACGGCACAGGATTCAAAGTCCTGCGGCTGTGCCGCCGCAATCTGATACTGCAAATAAATTCGTTCTTCCTTTGGCATTGTGACTCCAAATGTTTTGCAGATCATGGACGACAACGAGTCGGTCAAAAAGCGATCATACTCGGTATCATAACTATGACCAAGCAATTTTGGTACGAGTACCGTTTTCTTTTTCTGGTAACGTGTAATACTGACCGAAATATGAAAAATCAACTGCAATCTTGAGTTATAACTAAAAAAAATACCGTGAATGCGTTCAAAGTGATTCAACAATTTGATCACCGGGCTCATGTCAAAGCCATTGAGAAACCAATGCATCTTTCCACATAAGTTTTCTAAACTGTTGAAACTTCCATCGGAATTTGAAATTAACGTCTGCTTTTCAAGAATCTGAAACAGCTTCCATGAAGCCATGCGCCAGTTATATTCTGTGCAGTGAAGCACAAGCCCTTTTCTCCCGCCCCGCCGAATCGTGACGCCCATCTCGTTTAACCATTTGTCCGCTTCACCAACTGCTTTTCCGACAGAACTGGTGGATAAATACAATGCATTTGCAATTTGTTTCATCGTCACACACGATTTTTTAAGCAGCAGCAATGTTACTTTCAAACTTCTCTGCAATTTGTAGTCCAGCGGAATTTCCCAATCTTGGGTTTGCTGGATCAATCGTTCAAATTCATCGCCCGCCATGAGAAACCGTACGCCCTTATTGGGGCGCGTAATCAGCCGATCCGGCTCAGACAATTCATTGCGAATAGTGGATAAATTGTTGCGTACGGTTTTGGAGGAAACACCAATCATTTTTGCAATTTGACTGAGCGTAATGAAATCATTTTGACGGTGCAGGATACGCAGTATCCTCATTTGTCGTTGGTTCATTGGCTTCTTCCTTTCTGTCCGTACTCCATTCGCATCCTTGTCTAATTTCATTATAGCAAGGAACTATTTCGTAAAACGGCTCTATTCTTGACGCATTTAATAGTATTCTGTTTTATTTATTTACTTATTTGTGGCAAACCAACAATCTAAGCGTTGAAACCTGTGAATCGTGCAAAAAGCCAAAAGGTATTCAGACCGCAGTCTTTCAATCCCTTTTGGCTTTCTTTTCTGTTCTATATGATGGTGATGATCGCTCTTTCAAAAGCTTGAAACGTATTACATTTTTATTTCATAATTGCATTTTTTTAAAATTTTTTTGTTATTAAGCAAATATTTTTACGAAAATAAACGTATTTGCAACAAAAATACGTAATTATTTGCAATTGTTGCAATCTAATTGAAATAACTAGTTTCAAAATTTGAAACATTAAGTAAATCCCCTATGCATCCGGTCAAAGATTCGTTCTTTTGCGCATAGAAATTTACCCCAAAAATTCCTTATAATGTAATTATATCAGAAATGTTTTGCAATACATTTCAAAAGAGAATTAGGAGGACTTACTTATGAAAATCGGTCTAATTGGACTGGGAATCATGGGAAAACCCATGGCAAAAAATATGCTGAAAGCAGGCTATGACCTGACTGTTAATGACCTAAATAAAGCAAGCGTGGACGAAATTGTTGCCGCAGGCGCAAAATCAGCCAGCAATGAAGAAATCGGAAAAACTTGTGATGTTGTTTTGACCATGCTGCCTAACAGCCCGCATGTAAAGAGCGTCATGCTTGGCGAAAACGGCGTTGCCAATTATATGCGCAAGGGCACAACCTTTATTGATATGAGCTCGATCAATCCGGTTGCCAGCAAAGAAATTGCAGCCGCTTTAGCGAAAAACGGTGTTGATATGCTGGACGCGCCAGTTTCCGGCGGCGAACCGAAAGCCATTGACGCCACTCTTTCCTTTATGGTAGGCGGTAAACAGGAAATTTTCGATCAATTTAAACCACTTTTGGAAACCATGGGCGCATCCGTAGTACGCTGCGGCGAAGTTGGCGCAGGCAACACCACGAAACTTGCCAACCAGATTTGTGTAGCCTGCAACATTCAAGCAGTTGCCGAAGCATTTACCTTGGCTCAAAAAGCAGGCGTTGATCCTCAGTTGGTATTTGAAGCAATCCGCGGCGGCCTTGCAGGAAGCACCGTTATGAACGCCAAAGGCCCGATGATGATTGAAGGCAACGACAAGCCTGGTTTCAAAATTGATCTGCATATTAAAGACCTCAACAATGCTCTCGACTGTGCACACACCGTTGGTGCACCGGTTCCTATGACTGCAGAGGTTCAGGAGATTTTACAGTGGCTGCATAACAATGAATGCGGTCAGAACGACCACAGCGCCATTGCAAAATACTATGAGCATCTGACCGGCATCAAGATCGGCCGCTAAGCAGAAAGGAATACAAACAATATGTCTTTCATACCAAAAGGTATTATTCCTCCCATCATTACTCCATTCCATGAAGATGGCACAGTCAATTATGAAGCGTTGGCTATGATGAGCCGTCACCTCGTTAAAAATGGTGTACACGGTTTGTTTCCTATGGGAACAACCGGAGAATTCTATGCTGTGGACGACGAAGAATACCGCAAGATTTTGATTACTGTAAAAGAAGCCGTGGCAGATTTAAAAACCTGCTACGGTGAACCGGTTACCATCTATGCCGGCTGCAGTCATATTACCACACGAGGAAGCGTCCGGCTGTGCAAAATTGCAGAAGAAGTCGGCGTCGATGCTGTCAGTGTACTTACGCCGATGTTTGTCAGCCAGACACAGGAGGAATTGTATCAGCACTATAAGACAATTGCCCAGAGCACTTCTCTTCCTATTGTCATGTATAACAATAAACCAAAGACAAACGTAACCATCCAACCGGCTACTGCGGCAAAACTAGCTCATGAGATTCCAAATATTGTCGCAATTAAGGATTCGACCGGTGATTTTACCAATACCGAAGAATATCTGCGTTTAACCGCCGATATCCGCGATAAGTTCAACGTTTTACTCGGCCGCGATACACTCATTTATGCCGGTCTCTGCTATGGAGCATCAGGTGCAATTGCAAGCTGCGCAAACGTTGCTCCCCGTATTACTGCGGACATTTACGACAAATATAAAGCCGGCGATTTTGCAGGTGCTTTAGAAGCGCAGTATACATTGGCTCCTCTTCGGATTGCATGCAACATGGGTACTTTCCCTGAAGTAATCAAAGAAGGCTTGATGCTGCAAAATATCCCGGTTGGAAAATGTTTGGATCCGATTCAGAAATTGTCTGACACCGAAAGAGAAACGCTCAAAAAAGTGCTTCAGGAAATGAAGCTCATTTAAAAAACGTATAAAAGGGGAATTGTTGTGAAAAAGGCACTCGCTCTGATCTTAGCACTTGCGATGTCCACCGGAATTTTAACCGCCTGCGGAAAATCAGATGCTGAAGCAGAAAAAAGCCCCGAAGCAAGCACTGCCGAGAGCACTGCAGAAACTTCGGAAGACAACGCAGAAGAAACCGTTGCCAATCCATTTGACGGCATGGATATCCGCGTTGTAATCGGCTCCACTTCCACTTCGGGTGACAGCTATTTGACCGCAGAAACCACCTCCCGTTATCTTGCAAAAGAACTGAACGCGAACATCAAGGTTGACGCAGTTGGCGCGGCTGAAGCGCTGAACGCTATGCAGACTGTAAAACCGGACGGCAAAACGCTGATGATGTTCCATGACATGACCTATCTGAGCGTTCTGTTTGGTGCACAGCCGGAAGACTATGCGCTCGAAAACATGACCGTTGGTCCTCGTATGTCGCAAAACCCGGGTGCCTGCTGGGCTGCTTCCAAAAATGCACCTTATAACGACTTAAAAGAAATGGCAGAATATTTGAAAGCAAACCCAGACGCCGTTGTTCGTATGGCATGTGAAGCCGGCGGTATTTCTCACATTGGATTCATCGTGTACTATCAGTGGGTTGTAGAAACCTATGGACAGGATGTTGCAGACCGTATTGTTGTTGTCATCGGCGGTTCTACCAATGATAAATGCCAGCTTCTTTGGGACGGAAACTGTGACGTAATCTTTGCAGACTATACTTCCCTAAAAGATTATACTGCTATAGACGACGAAAAGATCGCAATGAAATACATGGCTGTCTTGGATACAATCGATGGTGTTGACGTACCTTCCTATTCCAAATTGGGCATTACCATGAACGGGGAACAATTCAATTTCTCGAAAGATTTCGTCATCTATGCTCCTAAGGACATTTCTCCGGAAATGATCAAAGCGCTGGATGCTGCAATGGATAAAGTAACGAGCAATCCGGATTATCAGGCAGATATGGAAAAAATGAACTATCGTGCGGCTTACCTGCCCAGTAACGAAGCAGAATTCTTCATTTATGCAAAACGCGACAGCCTTGCAGAGTTAATTGCCAACGCTCCTTCCATGGACGATCTGGTACAGTAAATTAACATGTTGAGCGTGGGGCACATGTTATATGTGCCCCTATCTTTTTGAAACTTTTGATAAATTTTACACAATGAAATGAGGAAAGTCCATGTTTAAAATAAAATATGTCCCTTCCACCGCTCATTGGATTATGCCTCCCATTATTATCGGGGTGCTGATTATCCTGATTGCCGGGTTGACCATTCAGCGAATACTGAAATGCAAACGGGAAAGCAAACCGTTCTTTGCATTTAAAGGCTATCACTTTTTTATTGAGGACTACGATAAACTTTGTTTTTGGGGCACATTGGTACTTTTTGTATTGTACATCTTTTTAATGAATCTCATTGGTTTTTTGGCTGCAAGCATTCTGTGCATCTTTTTATATAATGTGCTGTTTTCAGATGTAAAAAATTTACATGCAATCACCACTGCGATTCATGAAAAAACTTTTATAAAAAGTGATGCGTTTCGCAGTCTAGCCACCTCGTTCATAGTTTCTGTAGTATTTTCCGTTGCCATCTGGTATTTGTTTGGCCAGGTGTTCAACATAACCCTGCCATAGGAGAGGAGAGAAACAAACGATGCTTTCAATCGGTATCACACATTTTTTATTGGCGGCTCTCGGGGTTTTCGTCGGCATTATTTTCGGTGCTCTTCCCGGCATGACCGCCACCATGGCAATTGCAGTTTTTCTGCCCCTTACCTACGCATATGACCTGAGCGCCTCACTGTTCCTGCTTCTTGGGCTTTATGTCGGCGGTATCAGCGGCGGTCTTATCCCCGCAATCCTCATCAATATCCCCGGAACACCTTCCAGCCTGACCACCAGTTTTGACGGATATCCCATGGCACAGCGCGGTGAAGGCGAACGTGCGCTGAAAATCGGAATTACCGCTTCTTTAATCGGCGGATTAGTTAGTTTGGTGTGTTTATGGTTTTTTACACCTCCGCTTGCAAAACTGGCCATTCAATTTTCAGCTGTTGAAAAATTCCTAATCATTCTGTTTGCTATGACCGTTATTGCGGCTCTTTCCCAAGGTCAAATGCTCCGCGGTATTTTTGCCGGATTTTTGGGTGTATTTATCACCTTGATCGGTCAATTTCCGGATAACAGCAAACTGCGTATGGTTCCCGACGCGCTCAGCGTACAGCTTCGGAGCGGTTTTCAGCTTTTGCCTGTGCTGATTGGACTATTTGCTCTTGCACAAATTCTGCAGGAAGCGGAAAAAGGCATGAAAACCAAAGGCGTACAAAAAAATGCATTGGGAAAGGCTTCCCGCAAATTTTCCTTTAAAGACCTAAAAGGTCAAGGCATCAATCTAATCCGTTCAAGTGCGATTGGAACGTTCGTCGGGATTCTGCCCGGAGTAGGCGGAAGTGCGGCAAGCCTGCTTTCTTATTCGCAGGCGAAAAACTTTTCCAAACATCCGGAAAAAATGGGTACCGGTGTCGTGGAAGGTTTGGTTGCCAGTGAAACATCCAATAACGGTTTAACCGGCGGTGCACTGATTCCCCTGTTAAGTTTAGGCATTCCCGGAGACTCGACAACCGCGGTACTTGTGAGTGCTTTCATGCTGCAAGGTGTACAAGTCGGTCCGCTGTTTATCTCAAACAACGGCGATTTGTGGAATACAATTTTGATTGCGCTGGCAGTCTGCAATGTGCTGATGTTTATTTTGATGTTCTATCCAATCAAATATATTGCACGAATCATTGAAATGCCAAAAGCCCGCCTGTATCCGGTCATTGTCCTAATGTGTGTGGTCGGAAGTTATGCGACACGCAACGGCAATATGTTTGACGTTTGGACGATGCTTTTATTCGGCATCCTCGGTTATGTGTTCAGTAAGTTTCAAATCCCATCCGCGCCTTTTCTCATCGGATTTATTCTTGGTGATGATTTGGAAAAATACTTCGTGGATTCCATTAAAGGTTCCGGCGGAAGTTTATCCTGCTTCTTTACACGCCCAATCGGTTGGGTTATTTGGATTTTAATTATCGCATCCATCATTTTTGCAATTTATAATGACCGTAAAGCAAAACATTTTGAAACAGCGGCCAAGGCTTGAGAGGTAGGTAAACATACTTGAAAACATATTATCTTCGGATTCATGAAAAAGACAATGTCGCAATTGCAATCCATGCGATATCGAAAGGAACCGATTTAGGCAGCGGCATTGTCACAAAATCTGAAATTCCGCAAGGACATAAGCTTGCATTAGTCGATATTCCGAAAGACGGTCCGGTCTATCGATATGGTGTTGTGCTCGGCTATGCACTTAGTGACATCCAGTCCGGAGAATGGATCAATGAAAATTCTTTGCGGCTTCCCATTCCCCCTGATTTGGAGAACATGCAGTATGGCGTAAATATTGTTGATCGTCTTCCCAAAGCGCCTGTTACAACTTTTGAGGGATATCCATGCGGTCCGGACGGATATGCAGGTACTCGAAACATTTTGGCAATCCATACAACGGTTCAGTGCGTAACCGGCGTGCTTAATGTGGCCGTAAAGCGCATTAAAGAAGAACTACTGCCCAAGTATCCCAACGTTGACGGAGTTGTTCCCATCAACCACGCCTATGGCTGCGGCGTTGCAATTGACGCACCACAAGCAAAAATCCCCATTCGTGCTTTGCAAAATTTAATTTGGAACCCCAATTTTGGCGGCGAAATCATGTGCGTTGCCCTGGGATGCGAAAAATTAACAGCTGATAAGCTTTTGGGCGAATACAACACACCGGAAAATGTAGTAGTGCTGCAGGAGTGCCATGGTTTCGCAGCAATGATTGATGCAATCATGATGATGGCAGAAAAAAAGTTGGCGAAATTGGACAAGCGCCGCCGCGTGACTCTTCCGTTATCGCGTCTATGTATCGGCATGCAGTGCGGCGGCAGTGACGCTTTTTCGGGCGTGACCGCAAACCCAAGCGCGGGTTATGCCGCCGATATGCTGGTACAGGCGGGTGCAACCGTGATGTTCAGTGAAGTGACGGAGGTTCGCGACGGTGTTCATCTAATCGGTGAGCGGTGCACAAACGAACGCGTATGCAAAAAGCTTGCCGGCGAAATGCGCTGGTACGACAGCTATCTGCAAAACGGCTGTGTAGACCGAAGTGCCAACCCAACACCCGGAAACAAAAAAGGCGGCCTATCAAATATCATGGAAAAAGCAATGGGCAGTATCGCCAAAAGCGGAACCAGCCCAATTGTCGAAGTACTGTCACCCGCAGAACGTCCAACACAACATGGCATGATCTATGCGGCAACCCCCGCAAGCGATATTGTGTGCGGACCATGTCAGCTGTCAAGCGGCATTACTCTGCAGGTATTTATGCCTGGACGCGGAACCCCGTATGGACTTGCAGCCGCACCGGTTATCAAGGTTTGCAGCCGCACCGATATGAAAGACCAGTGGCCGGATCTAATTGACATTAATGCCGGACCAATTGCCACCGGTGACGCAACCATTGAAGAAATTGGCACAAAGCTGTTTGAAGAAATCATTGCAGTTGCCAGCGGTAAAAAAGAATCCTATGCAGAAAAATATCGCTTGCACAACGATTATTGCATCTTTAATCCGGCTCCTATTACCTAAAGCAAACAAAACAACACCGGAGCAACAGCAATTCTGCGGCTCCGGTGTTTACTTTTCAAAATAATGGAATTGTGGTATATATAAATGAGAAAATCGCTCGTATTGGAGGACTTAAGCTATGTCAGGTATCGCATTACTCGTTCCAAGGGAGGAAATGCTGCGTCAGGCGCAGGCTGTGATTGCAGAGGGCGAATATAAAGTCGATCATTTTCGTTGTATCAATACAAAAGATTCCGCCAAAGCCGCTGAAGAAGTTTCGAAATCCGGTGCAAGCGTCATCATAGCCCGTGGACTTCAGGAATCCATGTTTGGGCATTCCTTCAATCTTCCAATGGTGCTCATCCGTATGACCGCTCAGGAGATGGGACTTTTGGTCACGCAGGCAAAGCGCATCGTATCCACCCTGCGGCCCCGCATCGCGGTTGTTGGAATGAAAAACATGCTGTGCGATATGACAAGTTTTAACGCTATTTTCGGAATTGAA
>CALLQM010000132.1 GCA_938014855.1 uncultured Clostridia bacterium
TTCAAGCTTGGTTTGAAGTGATTAACTGGGCACAAGTTGCTGAGAACTTCAAAAAGGCTTAATCTTCATTAAAGACAAGATTTCAAAATATTGTCTTTTTTAACGGCGTCTATTACTTTATCAGAAACGGCTCCACTCGATGGAATCGATAAATCATAGGCATGCGTTTCTTTATTGTAAGAGATGGCTTGGCGCATATGCGCTGTATCTACATCAAAATACAGCTGGATAAAGGATTCAACCAGTTCTTCTGGAACTGCTACCGGTTTGTCATCTGTCGAAAGCCTGTTTAATTCTGTCCTTTCCCCAAAGAAACCTACAAGAAATTCCGGCCGGATTTGTGACGCATCGTCCCACGATTGTGACGTGATTGCCGCATCCGCCACATCTTTAAAATATTTATAATACAGTTTATCAAGATTTTGACTTGATTGCTGACTTTCATTTGATAAATCTATGCTCATTTCCGAACTGTCATTCGTTTGGGCATGCACAAGTGTTGAGGTACTTGTGCATCCACATAAGCCTAAAGAAATAACTGCACAAAGAAGAAAGTAGGGAATCCAAAATTTTAAAAAGCGAACCATAAAAACCATCCTTTCGATCATGACCATAGCTATAGCTTAGGCTAAAATTGATTTTTATGCAATAAAGGTTTACAAATTCAATCCTTTTCTTTTATCTATATGTTATGAATGTTTCCGCTATTTGACATCTTTCTTTATAGTCATTATGATGAAAGCAATTATTACATCGAAAAGAAGGGGTTTAAATGGAAAAATCAAAGCCCGTATAGGCTGCGATAGCTCGTTCGGAAAAATAATAGGGAAGTGCCGCCAACAAAGCGGAATTTGTAGAGGAAAAACGAAATGCAACGAAAATTATTAAACGGCAATCAATTAAAAGTTATCGCGATAATTGCCATAACAATTGATCATATCGCATCCGTTTTGTTTCCGAATTATCCGACCGATTGGTGGGTAATTGTACTGCATATCATCGGGAGATTGGCAGCACCGCTGTTTTGGGGTCTGATTGCATTAGTTATAAACGACAGCACAAAACTCAAACAGTGGCAGAAAACTCTTTTGATTTTGGGAATTACGGTCATTACATTCTGTTCCGATTGGAGCTGTATTGCCATACTGGCAATTCTGCAAATCGGTGAAAACCGAGGCAATTTCAAAAAGCAAATGCAAGGAATGATGATCTGGGTATCCGTATATGCTATTGTATACGCTATTTTCATTCATCCTGTTTATGGTATTCTTCAGCTGTTTGTTGCGCTTACCATTCCGCTGCTGAAAATGTATAATGGTGAGCGTGGGAATTGGAAAGGTATGAAATGGGTTTTCTATATTTATTATCCGCTTCATCTGGTTCTCTGCGGTCTAATTCGGATTGCGCTATATGGAAATATCGGCGTGATGATTGGTGGGTGATCACTTCCGATCTGCCGATAAAATTATAAGTATTGTGCGTATTTTCATGGATTTTCCGTCCCGCAAAACACAAAAGACGGACTATCAGCTTTACGTCGATAGTCCGTCTTTTCTTTTCTATACGCTATTGGGGAGAAAGAAACAGCTATTTGATGAGCGATTTAACGGTTTGGAGCTGAGCGGCATCCAGCGGCAGAACGTCGCTGTTTTGCATGCCGGTGTTGGAATCCTCCACCAAAATCAGTTTGGTATCTTTCTGGGTAACGGTGTTATGCCAGAGGGTGGCGGGGATGTTATAAACCTTCATCGGCTCCATTTCCACCGCATCGATCTTAAGTTTGCCGGTTTCTTCGTTCGCATACAGCAGGGTACAGCGTCCGGCGAGCAGAACGAACAGTTCGTCGGTTTCGTTGTGGCGCTCTAGGCAGTCGATGCCGGAAAGATCGTTTGCAGGCTTCCAGTTCTTAATGCCCACCATCCATTTTTCGTTTTCAAATACGCGGGTAAGACCCTCGCCGTCAAAAGCATATTCCAAAATCTTTTTCATGATGCGCTCCTTTTATTTGATGATTTTCTTGCAGGTTTCCGCGATGTTTTCCGCCGTCAGACCATAGGCTTTAAACAGGTCAGCCGGTTTTCCGGATTTTCCGAATTTGTCTTGGATGCCGATGCGGGCAAACTTCGCATCGGAATTTCCGGCGAGCACTTCTGCCACCGCAGAGCCTAGACCGCCGATGACGGAATGCTCCTCCGCGGTCACGATGGCGCCGCACTGCTTGGCCATTTCTAGGACGCACTCCGCATCCAGAGGCTTGATGGTATGGAAGTTAACGACCGCCGCCTGAATACCTTCCTGTGCCAGAAGTTCCGCCGCTTTGAGCGCTTCGGGGATCATCAGACCGGCGGACAGAATGGCGACATCCTTTCCGTCGCGCATGATATTCGCTTTGCCGGGAATAAACGGAGTATCGCAGTCCGTTACGCAGTCGCAGACCGGACGGGCAACGCGGATATAAACCGGGCCGTCGATCTCCACAGCGGCGCGAACCGCTTTTTGCGTTTCGATGGGGTCGCAGGGGACGAAGATGGTCATGCCGGGCAGAACCCGCATAAGCGCAATGTCCTCGATCGACTGATGGCTGCCGCCGTCCTCGCCCACGCTGAGCCCGGAATGAGAAAACGCGAATTTGACGTTGGCATTTACATAGGAAATCGAGTTTCGAATCTGTTCATACGCTCTGCCTGCGCCAAACAGCGCAAAGGTACTGCAAAACGGGATCAGCCCCGAATGGGCAAAACCGGCGGCCGCACACATCATGTTGGCTTCCGCAATTCCAAAGTTAAAGAACCGTTCCGGATATTTCTGCGCGAACCCATTGGTCATCGTGGCATGTGCAAGGTCCGCGTCCATAACCACGATCTTATCGTTTTCCGCGCCCAGTTCCACAAGTGTTTCCCCGTAAGCGACTCTTAGTGATTTGCTATCAGCCATTACTTACTACCCCCAGTTCTTTCCGTGCTTTTTCATACTCGTCTTTCGACGGCGCTTTTCCATGCCAGCCAAACTGGTCGGTCATAAAGGATACACCTTGTCCTTTGTGAGTCCGGCAGCAAATAAATTTCGGCTTGCCGTTATGCGGAGCATGGATCGCATCCACGATCGCCGCAATATCGTGCCCGTCAACGGTGATGCATTCGAAACCGAACGCCCGATATTTGGCCGTAATGTCGCCGATATTCATCACTTCATCGTTACTTCCGTCAATCTGAAGCCCGTTATAATCGAGCATGACGGTGAGGTTATCCAGTTTATAGTGCGCGGCAGACATCGCCGCTTCCCAAACAAGTCCTTCCTGCACTTCGCCGTCACCGACAATGGCATAGACCTGATAGTCCTTTTTCTGATATTTTGCCGCCATCGCAAGCCCGCCGGCGATCGCAACGCCCTTTCCAAGAGAACCGGTGTTCACATCGATGCCCGGCGTTTTCGTGGAGTCGGGATGTCCCTGCAAATGGCTATTAATCTGGCGGATGGTCCAAAGGTCCTCCCGCGGGAAAAATCCCAGATCAGCAAGGATCGCATAGAGCGTGGGGCAGGCATGGCCTTTGCTTAAAACAACGCGGTCGCGGTCTTCCCATTTCGGATTTTTGGGGTCGACTTTGATCGTATTATAATAGAGCGCCATAAGCATTTCCACACAGGAAAGGGAACCGCCCGGATGACCGGACTGGCAAGTGTAGAGCATCCGAAGGATGTCTGCACGAAGCTGTTTGGCTTTTTCTTGTTGTTGTGCAATATTCATTCGTATCTTAACTCCTTTTTTATCTGCACGGTATCAAGAGATACCGGCAATCAGCCTTTTACCGCACCGGCGGTCAGCCCCTCGACCAGACGTTTCTGCGCGAAGAAGAACATAACGCACACCGGAAGAATCGTGATGATGCCGCCCGCGGTCAGAAGATCCCACTGGACACCGAGCTGACCGATCAGATTTTTGAGCGCTACCGGAATGGTGCGGTTATTTTCGTTTGTAAACATGACCGCAAAGGTGTATTCATTCCAGGACTGCATAAAGATATAGACACCCGTTGCGACCAAACAGGGGGTAAGGATGGGCAGAATGATTTTTAAAAACGCCTGTGCGCGGTTCGCGCCGTCCACCATGGCCGCCTCCTCCAGCGAGAGCGGCAGATCGTTGATGTAGCCATTTAAAAGCCAGACGGAAAAGGGGATGGTAAACGTCGTATAGGCGAGCACCAGCGACATCGGGGTATAGAGAATTCCCATTTTGCGCATGATGGCATACAGCGGAATGAGCAGCAGAACCGACGGGAACATGTTGTTGGTTAAAAATAAGATCATGAACCCTTTGCGGCCTTTAAACTCATAGCGTGAAAAGGCATAGGCCGCCAGCATAGAAACCACCAGTGTCAAAACGGTCGTGCTGACCGCGACGACGAGGCTGTTGTGCATCGGTTTTAAAAAGTTAAAATCGACAAACAGTTTTTTATAAGATTCAAAAGTCAGGTTCCGGGGCCAATAGGTCACGATGGCGCCATACAGTTCCTGCTCCGGGTTTACAGACGTTACAAACGTCCAATAGAACGGGAACAGCAAAAACAACAGCAGCAGACTTAGCGGCACATAAAGACCAAAGATGCGCGGTGCCATGCTCTTTTTGCGGGGAATATACCGGATCGAATCGGTTTTGGTTTTATTTTGAGACATTGCCGTTCCTCCTTTCTAATCCTTACGGAACATGCTTTTGAGATACGGTACCGCTGCCAGCGAAAGCAGCAGAGTTAAAATGACCGACATCGTGGAAGCATATCCGAGATTGAGCGAATTTCCTTTGTTAAAAATGTACACACTGAGCGTCTGGGAAGAATAGGCCGGGCCGCCTTCGGTCATGTTGAAGATGACGTCGACAGAGTTTGCCACCCAGATGATTCGTAAAAGCGTGGTCACAAAAATCGTATTTTTGAGCGAGGGAATCGTCACACGAAACAGCTTCTGAAGCCCGGAAGCGCCGTCGATATCGGCCGCTTCATAAAGTTCGCCGGGGATTCCCTGTAAACCGGCGAGCAGCATCAGAGCGAAGAAGGGGA
This sequence comes from uncultured Clostridia bacterium, assembly GCA_938014855.1. Lineage (GTDB taxonomy): Bacteria > Bacillota > Clostridia > Oscillospirales > Ruminococcaceae > Anaerotruncus. The sequence goes on from CALLQM010000132.1 coordinate 5,052, forward strand.
TACCCTGCCAGATGATGGTGACGATCACAGAGGGAAATGCGGTGGACTGTTGGGCAAGAAACGGAATGGCTTTCCTAATGAGGCCGCATTTGAGCAGCAGATCGTTGAGAACGCCATAGTTTCCGTCGTAGATCCAGCGCCACATCAGACCGATCAGTACGCCGGGGGTGACCCATGGGATCAGGCTGACTGCACGGACGACTCCGCGTCCTTTAAAGTTCTTATTTAAGAGCAGTGCAAGCGCAAACCCGAAGATAAATTGGAATCCAACGCCAAACACCACCCACAGAATCGTTTTCCAAAGCGATTTCCAAAAGATCGCATCTTTAAATACAGCGATATAGTTTGCGATTCCGTTAAAGCCAATGCTGCTTGGACGGCGCAGGTCGTAGTTTTGGAAGCTCATGAGAATCGCGTTGACAGCCGGGACAAACACGACGGCCAAAACGATGAGCAATGCAGGTGCAATCAACAGGTACGGCCAAATATTAATCTTCTTTTTCTGCAAGCGGATCACCTCACATTCATTTTCGATAGAATAAGGGCAGACTACAAGGCTCTTGCAGCCTGCCCGAAAGTGCCTTATTCGTAAAGTGCTTTTTGTAGTTCCTGCATCGCCTGCTCGGCGGTCATCTGTCCGGTCAGAGCGGCCGCGATGGTATTAGGCCAAATGTTAGAAATCCATTCGGTCGTCGTATCGCGGATCGGGAAGATGCCGGCATGCGGAGCGCCGTCGATCGACGCTTTCATAAAGCGGTCCTCCTGGAACTGCGGGAGCTGCTGAACTTCTTTGCTGACCGGAACGTTGCCGGTTG
>CALLQM010000133.1 GCA_938014855.1 uncultured Clostridia bacterium
GACGGAGAAATACGACTCCTACCCCGCTGGGCAAAAGGTCAGACAACTGGCTGAAAATCTCGGCACAGATGCGAAAAAGGCCTATGCCCAGCTGCAAATGGCTCAGAACATCTTGACGGGAGAGGCATATTCAGCCGAGGGCGACACCATGCAAAACTTTGAAAACGCTGCTATGGCTACAAAAACAGTTTGCAAAACAGGCCTTTACATAGGAGGCGTGGTGGCGGGCGGCGGGGTTGCCAACGGTATTCTGGAGGCTGGCGGCATGTTCATAAGCGGAGTGGACACTATTGTTGATATAGCCTCCACCGGCAGCACAATCATCTGCGGCGAGAACAGCATAGTAACAATGGCAGCAAATGATTTTAAGGATGTTATGGGCCCCATATCCGCCGTATCCGGCGGGGTCAATATCCTAACCGGCGGAATTAAATTTTCGGGTGAAGTGGCGGACAAAGTAGGAAACATCGATAAACTCTCCTACATCGGCGAGAGCCTGCACGATTTTGTGCGCGACGGCAAAATAATGGGCGGGCTTATCACCGTCGGTGAGAACGGAGAGACCAAGACTTCGATGACCGAGATAAGCACCGAGGGCAAGACTCCAGCGGAAATAGAAAAAGAGCTGGAGCAAACCGGTCTGTCCCTGCCGGATGGAGAGGATAAAACCTCTGCGGAGCTGGCGGAGGAGATGGAAGAGAAATACTACTATACTGAGGATGAGATAAACGAAATAATTGAGTATCTGCGAGAACTGCTTTATGAAATGTTCCTAAAGCCTGAGCAGGAATCGCCCGAAGCCATGCCGGAATCCCCGGAGCAGGTGGATGTACAGTGGTTCAACGGTCATTGGAACAGGCTCTATTCTGACGGCACGGTCCACGGCAACGAAAATTTTGATCTAAGCATCGAGATCATCGACAGCTTGAATTGTAATTATCGATTCAATTACGGCGGCAGTGCGACTACGACTTATCGTTCAACGTCCTATGTTTTTGACGCGAAGTCGGGACAATTGACCTTATTAGATACATGGGACGCGGGAGATGTAGTCCTGACCAGGTACGGAAAAGACGAAGGGGACTATGGAAGGGAGTACCTGCGTGCCCTCGGTTCAGATTTTGTGCGAGTGGATTGAACAAAGGGAGGATTTCATGGCAAAGAAGAAAGCAAGCAAAAACATCCCTATTCCCATTCTCATCCTTATCTGCGCCGTGCTACTGTATGCCATATATACCAGCGTCAGCACCCTTGCGCTGGCGATATGGGGCGATTCCGTCATGGGTACGGTGGACAGCTACGAATCTAGACTGGATGACACGAATGCGGGGCCAAATCGCTCCCGCACTGTTTCCAAGGGCTATTGGTTTCTGGTAAACGGCAAGGAATACCGGGGCTATGTGATATATAGCAGCGACGAGGCATGGCCGAGCTTGGACGAGGGCGAAACGCGCTCCGAGCGCATCCGCTACCTTAGTGTATTACCTTATGTGAATAAGCCAGCCATGCTGTCCGAATTTAGCGAGATGGGCGAAGGAGGAATTATTTACCTCATTCTTACCCCTATCGGTTGTCTGCTTTTGCTGCTGCTTGTCATACGCACAGCCAGAGGAGGGAAAAAGAAGAAACCAGCGGCGAGGAAGCCCGCTGC
>CALLQM010000134.1 GCA_938014855.1 uncultured Clostridia bacterium
TCAGCAGTGCGGCTGTCACCTCCATGGCTGGTAATCAGTTTTCCGTTGTCGGTCTTTTGGGGATTTGCCACATAGTCTATAATATCGCTGATGGCGCGGCTCTCAGTCCGACCCTTGCCGATATGCAGCGGCATGATGCGTGTGGTTGCCATAAGGGAGACCTCCTTTCCAAAAAAGAAACGGCCTGCATGGTGCAGACCGCTTTTGTTATTCTATTAAATCGTCCTCATCGAGAAAATCAAAATTGTCCTCGATGTCCTCTAACCGCTTCGGAGGAAACCTCATCTCGTATTGTTCTTTTGCCAGCGCACGAACTTCCCGGCGCTTATCTTTCATTCGGTTCTTCAGCCAGGAAATCTGCTCCTTTGATAATCTCCTTGGGAGATTCAGCAAGCGGTTTATTGTCATTTGCTCCGCTTGCTTCTCCGGCGGCAAAGAAGCACAGGATTTACAGACGTGCGCCGCATGACCTTTGCCGGAAAATTTTTCATTAGCCTTATATTCTCCGCAGACTTTACAATAATGGCCGTGCTTCTTCATAGGCTCGATTCCTTTTCACTGAGAGCGTATAAACTGCGCACCGCCCCCATGATGATGTTCCACTCCAGATCTGCCGCATAGGAAAATTTTTTGCGGTACGATTCCCAAAGTTTCTGCATAACCGAGCTGTTCTCCACTTCCTCAAAAACTTCGGCAGCTTCTGCAAGATGTCGTTCTGTCCCGCGTTTGTGAGCAGTGGCCCGCAGCGCATCATGGAGAATCTGAGGGTCCAATGTATTCCCATGCAGCTGTTCCAGAATATAAATGTCATAGAAATCTCTCATGCGGGTGTTGGTGGTAGTTCTGGTAATGATCGTTTCCAGCTTTTCGGCCAGAACCGTTTCCAGATTGTACGCCCAAATATCAATGGAGCGATCTTCCAGCATCAGCTTGAAAGAGTAGCGGATCTCCCTGGGGGTAATGGCATCCCCTGTGGAAATGTCAATCTTCAAAGGCGTCACCACACCGTCAAAGGTTGTAGTCATATTTACGCGAATCCCCGGATATTCCGCCTCATCCATAATCTCCGAAATACTTTTCAGCTGGAATTTGACGCCATCATCAAGCGGGACACTCACAATAGCGGAAATCAAATTCTCTATGTCCTCCACATTGACATTGGCTCCTTTTACAGTAGCGTCCAAATCCATCGTGGAACGGGCATCCAGACCAACCATAGCCGCTACCAGCATACCGCCTTTCAGAATAAATTTGTCACGATATTCAGAAAGGGAGATACGCTCCAGAAAACGCTCCATCATGTAGTTCCGCATCAAGAGCTGGGCGTCCGCAGATTTTTTTCTGGAAAGATTGCGGATCAGATCCTTCAACTGCCTTGCTGTTTTTATCATAAAAGCACCTCCAAATACTGCCGCAGAATTTTTTCTACCCGGAACCTACCGGCATACCGCATCAATGTCCGCAGGTCTTTGTCTTTCCTTCTGGCATACATCTTTAATGCCCCCTGAAAAGTCTGCATCTCCATGTTGTTCCTGCTGCGGAGCAGGTCGCAGATGGTGCGCTCCAGGTCATAGACAGGAACTGTATGCCCAAATGGTGTCTGAGCCGTTGTCAGGCCCACCCCATGCAGTTCCGCCTTAATGGTGAATACCTGTACGCCCTCTGCTTTCAGCTTGGAGGGATTATATCCGGTCTTGACTGTGACCGTATATTCCAGCGGCTCGCGGTCTGTCAGATCGTGAAAAAATAA
>CALLQM010000135.1 GCA_938014855.1 uncultured Clostridia bacterium
TTTCCTAGGACGCAAGAACGTGCTTTATATTCTTGCAAAAATTCTTTTGATTCTTGTTGCTGATATACAATTTGAAACTGATTGAGGATTTGAGCGGCCAAATAATTACGGTCTATTTCCTTACAGCCGGCTGACGAAAGACACGTTGCCTTATTTGAAAGTTCAGGTGGAAAGCTATCGGTAGAGATATTGATACCGATACCGACCACAACATATTCCAATCCACCATTTGAGGATAATGCGGATTCGGTTAATATCCCACAGAGTTTTTTTCCTTCCCAAACAAGATCATTCACCAATTTTATTTGTACATAAAGTCCTGTTACTTCTTCGATCGCTCTGGCAACTGCTACCGAAGTGGCTGAAGTGATTAGCATAGAGTGTTCCAGAGAAAATTTAGGACGCAAAATAATGGTCATATAGATTCCTTGTGCATCCGGAGAATAAAAACTGCGGCCTAAACGGCCTTTTCCCGCTGTTTGTTGATTTGCGATAACAACTGAACCATGGGGCGCACCATTCTTAGCCAGCAATTTTGCGGCATTATTCGTTGAATCAATTTTATCATAAACAACGCATTCGATACCCATTTCCCCGGTAATCAATTGTTTTATTTCTTTTTGTGAAATTTTTTTCAAAATAGTCTCCCCTTACAAAATCTTAAAATTTGCGCGCATATCGACATCGGCTGCAAAGAGATTCCACAGCTTGACGTCTTGAAAATCCATTGTATATTTTCTTTGCTCGGCTGGAATTTAAAATTTGGGAGAGTGACGAAGAAAAAAGATTGCCTAAACAAATGGTTCCCTCATGATCCAAACAGCATGGTACCACCGTACCATCTGCTAAGATTCCAATATGATCTCGTAATCCATAACAAAAAATAGAAGAATCTAAATCTGACTGCTCTTCATCCGGCCAATCAAAAATTTCCGCAAAGCCAAGAAATAATCGTTCACCCAACTTTATACTTCCATTTCTGTGTTCCGAATCAGGCATTATAACGTTAAGATTGTGTTCTAAATGTTCTAAAACCGCATCATTTAGAAGATTTTTCCCTTCTTTGCTTTTTGAATCACCGTTCCAAAGCCGCAGTTCACGAATAATTTTTGTTGAATCAGATTCCTTAATAAAAGAGCAAATCTCTCCTAAATAACACGCCAAGCTTTGATTCGAATCATTCGCTTCAAAACTATGGATTGAAAACGCTATTTTGCGAAGCGCCGGAGCGTTCAGTAAAATGTCTTTTTCTTGGTTAATACGTGTACCGTTTGTCGTAATATTAACTTTTATATTATGAATTCTGCAAAGTTCCAGCAATTCTTTAAGTTGTGGATGCAGGAGCGGCTCCCCCATTAAATGTAAATAAACGTAATCCGTAAACGGTTTTACTTCATTTAAAATATAAGAAAATTCTTTTATAGTCATAAATTTAGGTTCACGTTTTGTTTTTGCACAAAAGGAACAAGACAGATTACATACATTGGTAATTTCAATGTAAATCTTTTTAAATCGTTTCACAGCTTCTCCTTATTTATATGGCAGGACAAATTTTTCAATTAATTCCGCAACTGCGCCTTCACAATTCGTACGCTTCGTTACATAATTGGCATACGATTTGACATCGTCTAACGCATTTTGCACTGCCACTCCAACCCCTGCTCCAACAATTAATTCAATATCATTTCGATAATTTCCTGCGGAAACAATATCTTTTTGAGAAATATCCAAAGATTCGGCAAGCCATTTCGTAGCAAGCCATTTATTAACTCCTCCGGGCATGATATCAACAGTACCCGGCTCGGATTCAGCACAATACAAATCTAAACCTGAATTGTGGATATATTCGACTGCTAACTGATAATTTTCACAAGCTACAAAACCATCGATTTCTTGAAACGGAAGATCGTGACGAGTTTGGTACCGTTCCGGTTTTTGTCCCCAAATCTCCATATACAAATTAGCAAGATCAGATGGTCGATTGATCCCCCAATAATTGTCGGTTGCGATATTAAGCACTACATCATTTTTATTGCAAAACGCAATCAAGCGATCTGCTGTTTCAGCAGTAACTAATTTATTAAATAATTCTGTTTGATCCGGCATTTTTATCAGCCTGCTGCCATTATTCATTATAAAGTAATCCGCCAAATCCCAAAGGTGGGTAAGCGGATCCAGGCATTTTCGGCCAGTTACAAAACAGATGATGGTACCGCATTCTTTCGCCTGGCGAAGCCTTAACAGATTTTCTTCCGGGATCGCAGTTCCAACGCTGAACGTCGTACCATCCAAATCTAGTGCCAAAAGTTTTGGCATTCTTTTCTCCCCCTTTTCACGCATTATAACACAGGAAAAGTCTTAGGGTCAATTTGGATATACATAATATTCGACTTTTATTTAAATTTTGTGTATGATAATGAAGACAAAACTATATCTGTTTCGTTATATTGGATGTAAGGCTTTTGAGGTGGTGAGCGCAGGGCTTAAATGACACATGAAAAATTTAAAAGTTTGGTAGAGCAATATGAGCGATTGGTGTTTACCATCTGTTATCAGCTGGTATCTGATTATCATGAGGCTCAAAATCTTACACAAGACACCTTTGTTGCAGCCTTTGCACATATCGATACAGTAAGAGAAGAAAACTTGAAAGCATGGCTGGCACGTATTGCTTCCAACAAAGCGAAAGACTATTTGAAAAGCGCCTATAATCGACGAGTTTCTCTTTCTGAGGATATGAGTGAACTGGATATGTTCCGCGCGGAACAATCGCCTGAACATCTATATTTGTCAGGAGAAAAAGCCGAATATATTCGGCAAACCATTAAAAATTTAAAAGAGCCTTACCATAAAGTATCAGTCTTATTTTTTTTAGAAGAAAAAACGGTAGAAGAAATTTCACAGCTATTAGATCGGCCTAAAAAAACAGTACAAACACAAATTTATCGAGCACGATCTATGCTGCAAAAACAGTTAAAGGAGGAAATGCAGGTATGAAAGAGCTGTTTTATGACAACGGACATTTGTCCGATGAAGCATTTAAATTACTAATTAGCGGCGAATCGTTAACCGAGTTGGAACGATTGGAAATATCGGAGCATTTGGCTTTTTGCGATACCTGTATTGCAAAATACGCCGATTCTTTAGATGAAAATGTCCTTCTTGCCCCGGTAGAATCTGTTTCTTCTTCCGTAATAAAACGAATTAAAGAACGTACTCGCAGAATTTTTGCAAACAAATATGCCACTGTTGTAGCCGCTGCCTGCTTTGCGATTGTGTTTTGGAATATTGGGGTTTTTAACATCAATATAACAGATAACAACAAAGTATTAAATCGGCTGAGTGACGAGGCTTTGAGTTTCAGTGCAAAAACCGAACAAGTTTCCGCACAGCTCTGTGACACGTTGGACAAATTTATTAATAGTTTTTCATTAGAAAGGGGTATAAATCATAATGAGGAAAAGTAGCTTTTTCACATTTTGCTGTGCGTTTATTCCCGGCGCCGGTCAGATGTATTTGGGAATGATGAAAAAAGGTGTCACAATTATGTTGTTGTTTTTTGCCCTCATGGGTTTTGCCGGTTTCTTTCATCTAGAGTTCTTATTGTTTTTACTGCCAGTAATTTGGTTTTATTCATTCTTTGATACATTAAATATAAAATGGATGACACCAGAAAAGCGACAGGAAATAGATGAAAAATTTAGTTCTGAACTATTTAGCGGTACACAATTTCCCAAAAAATGGCTTGAAACTCTTCGAGGTAAGCATTCTTTACTTGCTGGCGGCGGTTTGATTGCACTTGGAATTTATCTAATATTTTCAAATATCGTACGTCCTGTTGTCCGAGAAATTTTTGAAATCTATGGAATCGATTTTTGGTTATTCAATTATGTGATTCGCACGATTCCATCTCTCATAATTTCGATTGCCATTATCGCGTTAGGCATCCATCTTGTACGTGGAAAAAAAGCACCTGCATCAGAAAAAGATTTTGTGGAATTTAAAGGAGACTACCATGAATAATGACTTTACAGAATTTGATCGTTCAAACGAAGAAAAAACAGACGATCAAACTCCCAAACAAGAACAGGATTTTGCAGAATCAGGCAACCAGCAAAATAATGAGTCTGCAGAAAAAGAAACAAAACAGGATCCATCAAACACCAAAAAAGAATCTTATCAATTTCCACCGGTTGCACCGGTCCACCGAGTCGGTACTGTCACCATGGGATTTTCCTTAATTGCTGTAGGCATTATCGCTCTCATCTCCATTTTTTATCCTGGGTTTGATTATTCTCTTGCATTAAAATTATCACCTGTTATTTTTATTTTTCTTGGCATCGAAATACTTAGTGCGCATTTTTTTCATAAAAAAGCACGTATTAAGTATGATTTTTTAAGCGGTCTTGTTTGCTTTTTACTAATATGCGGCGGACTTGTTTTGGCTGCATTACCAAAGGTTTGGAGCTATGTAGGTCCAGAAGCGTATAGCGTACGAAATCAGCTTGAACGTGATATTGAAGATACTGTTTATGAAGCTTTAAAGGACCAAACGCAAATCGATTCTTTATATGTAGATGTCGAGCCTATTCAATTATTTTACTCTGTTAACACCGATTATTCGGTTGCCGCAAATCATACGCGTGTTGTGCTATATATTGATTTAACTGGTTCTTATACAGATGAACGATCTTTTGCAGAAAGCTGTAAGCAAATTTTAGATAAATTAAAACCGCTGCAGTTAAATATTCGTCATATTGATTTTGAATTTGACGATGATTCCATTGAATTATCAATGCATTTATCCAATAAATTGCAGTTAAATTTAGACACTGATCGCCTTATCAATCATGTTGAAATGACTCGTTTTGACGATGATGATTTGGAATCTTTGCAAGATGAAGGCGAAGATAAAGAACTAGAATCATCACAAGAGGAAATAGCATCTTCAGAATTAGCGACTGCTTAATTTGTTTTATTATCAATATAAAGAATGCCGCCCAATGGGCGGCATTCTTTAAGCAATAAAAACCTTAGAGACATTCCTTATAATTTCTCACGAAACGTAAATAGTAATTATGCGACATCTTGAATGTATCATATTGATGTGATAAAATGACAAATGCCCGCCGATAATCGGACAGGCATTTGTAAATTAAACATCATTTTTAACACGAACACGAACATATTTCGATTCTCGAATAGCCAAAATTATTAGAGTACAGCCGATAACAATATCTAGGATTGTTCCAATCACAGCAAAATCAAAAAATCCCAATTCGGCACGACTGAATAATTTCATAAATATCAGGTTCAACACCACAGACATGGACATGACCGCATAATATGCGGCCAATTCTTTGGTTGCAATCGTTGAAATGATATTTTTGCAAATCAGACCAATGCCAAATAAGATCACGATTCCTGTCGAAATATAAACAGCCACCGGCAAGTGCTCAATCTCAGTAGAAAAAATAAATGTTAAAGATAAAAATTTACCTGCAGTCTCCAACATCATTAGATACAGCATGATTTTCTTGAGCAAGAGTAGCCCCCCTTTATTTTAACTTCAACAATTTATTCCTCGGAACTTTTTATAATTTTAGCGGATTTGGTCTTACTTGTCAAGTCAACTAAAATCAACCAATATTTTCGGGGTTATCCAATAGGGATCCTACACTATCATAATTACCTGTAAGTAAAGCAACTACACCTTTGTATACCACGATTGGGTCACTTAAAAATCGTTCTTTAATCTGCTCACAACTGGTCAAATCCGGCAAAAGGATTGTTAGCTTTAACAAATCACTTCCGACATCTTTTATGGTTAAAATAAGCAGGTAACCGTCCTCTACTTTTTTGATCTCAGTTGTATTTTGAGCCCGTCGCTCTTGCATTATAAAATAACGCTGGGCAGCCTCTAACGCTTTATCACGCACAGACAGCGGTAAATCTTTTTCAAACGTTTCTGCAGCACTTGCTCCCAACGGTGTGACAACATAGCATCGCTGATTGTTTTCAGAAGTTTCAATTGCAAGGTGACCATTTTTTACTAGATTTGAAGCTGCACTTGCAGTTTCAAAATAATTACCAATTCCCTCCTCTACAAACACTTCTATCAGTGCACCTACCGGCATTGGGCGGTCGATATGATATAAAATATAGCAAATCAGCATTTTTAATTCATAATCTGTCGTCAGCCCTCCAGGCTCTACGCCGGCACGAAATACATCAGACATGTCTTCCCCTCCATAAGCCTGTTCTCTTACCGTATTTTACATCATTTTGAGAAAGAATGCAAAGATTTCCTGCCGTATTTTGGCAAATCAAATTTTTATTGTCGTCCTTTGGAAAGTGAGTTTATATGAATCAAGAATCCTCAAATCAAAATAGACAAACAAAAAAACTAATTGGAATTATTGTGCTGTTTTTTGCATTGATTGGAATTATTACAGCTATTAGTATGCCGGTTTTCTCTCGTTTATCAGATCCAGAAGTTCAGCAGGAACTGCAATCAATGGTAGAATCCATGAAAGTTGGTGGTTTTTTAATTATTCTTGGGATTCAAATCATACAAGTTGTGATTGCGTTTATTCCCGGAGAACCGGTCGAACTTTTATCCGGCGTCCTGTTTGGCGCCTGGGGCGGATTGTTTTTATGTTTGGCTGGAATTGTGCTGGCATCATCTGCCATTTTTTTTACAGTACGGCGGTTCGGCTACCCATTGGTACTGCGCCTTTTCGGGAAAGATAAACTTAAAGAATTTAAATTTTTAAACAACAGCGAAAAAGTTGAAATCGTTACCTTTATTTTATTTTTAATTCCGGGTACTCCAAAAGATATGCTTACGTATCTAGCCGGAGTCAGTAACATTAAACCTTCTCGCTTTTTATTGCTTTCCACGTTTGCACGTATTCCATCTATTATAACCTCCACTACCATGGGCGCTACAATGAGCCGTGGCGATTGGAAAATGACGCTTCTTGTTTTTTTGCTGACTGCTGGTACCGGTCTGGTTGGGATTCTTTATAAAGATAAAATTATAAATCAGCTTCATCGTTTGCATCAAAAAAGAAAAAAAAGA
>CALLQM010000136.1 GCA_938014855.1 uncultured Clostridia bacterium
ACGCTTGATCAGGCGATTGCGGTCGGACGTCAGCTGGAAAAGCTGGGCTATCGCTGGCTGGAAGAGCCGTTCCGTGATTTTGAACTGTACAAGTATACCGAACTGTGCCGAGCGTTGGATATTCCGATTGCCGCGACCGAAACGACAAGAGGCTGTCATTGGGGTGTTGCGCAGGTGATTGCTCAGCGGGCGGCCGATATCGTTCGTGCGGATGTCAGCTGGAAAGACGGCATTACCGGAACGCTCAAGATTGCGCATATGGCGGAAGCATTTGGACTCAATTGTGAGATTCACACGACCACCATGAACTATATGGATCTGGTTAATCTGCATGTAAGCTGTGCAATCCGCAACTGCGAATACTACGAGTACTTTGTGCCGGAAGAGGATTTCCAGTTCCCGATGAAAGGAAACCTTCCGATCGATGAAAACGGAATTATTACCGTTCCAAAGACTCCGGGTATCGGCGGCGAATTGGATTGGGATTTGATTCAAAAAAACTGCTGTTCCTACAAAAAAGTAGAAATCTAATCAATCCGGCTGGTCGTACAGGATGGCATCAAGCCACTGTGCGGCCAGCGGCATCCATTGTGCGACATGCGCATCGGGGAAGCGGTTTCTTTCGGGCTGGCTGACCTGCGGCGTTGCGAGCGACAGACCATGGACGCCAAACGGGAAAAGGTGCAGTTCCGATGTCACACCGCAACGTAGAAGTTCTTCAAAAAACCGCATGCTGTTCTGAACCGGAACGGTTTTGTCCGCAATCGTGTGCCATAGGAAAGTGGGCGGGGTTTGATTTGTGACCTGCTTTTCCAGTGAGAATGAGTCGAACGCATCGGTGTCGTGCCCTGCCAATTGCTCAAAACTGCCTTTATGTGCATAAGTACTGTCAGATGTGATGACCGGATAGCTTAAAATCATAGCGTCCGGCTTTTGTGCGTTTAAGTCGGTTTGAGGAGGGAATAAATCCGAACGGTGCCACATTACACCGAGACTTGCGGCAAGATGTCCGCCTGCGGAAAAACCGCAGACCGCAACATTTTTTACGTCGCGAATCCCTGTTTGTCCGCTTCTTACGGCGGAAACCGCCCAGCCAAGCTCCCGGAGCGGACGCCATCCAAGCGGCGGGGAATCGACGCTGTAATGAAGGACAAAGGCGTGATAGCCGGCTTGGTTGAATGAGTTTGCAACCGGCAATCCTTCACGGTCGGAAAGAAACGAATAGCCTCCCCCGGGACAAATGACGACTGCGCCTTTTGCATCTTCTATGGAGTAACAAGCGAGATGTGCCTCATCAAAAGGGCATTGCAATCTATTCAAAACAAAATCCCACCTAAAAATCAAATTTTTGGGTTCCTGCAATCTCTGAAAAAAGAGCTGCAGGAACCCGTTTTTTATCGTTTCAAGGTTATGCACCCATGACAGGCATCATGAGATTCGGCAGCCACATAACCAATCCCGGAACATACGTAATGAGCAGAAGGACCGCAACCATAACGAGCAGGAATGGTAAAAGGGTTTTGACAAGACGCTCGATGGGTACACCGGAAACGGCGCTTCCAACAAAGAGCGTGCCACCGACAGGCGGGGTGATCAAGCCAATGCCGAGGTTGAGGATCATAATTGCGCCGAAGTGAACCGGATCGATGCCGATACCGGTTGCAACCGGCAGAAGAATCGGAGTTGCAACGAGAATGATTGCGGACATGTCCATGATCATTCCAAGAACCAGCATGATGATGTTGAGGATAAACATAAACCAAGCGAACGTTCCATCAATTTCCACATTTCTTTCAAAGTTAATTCACGGTAGACTGCGGTGGAGGAACCGGAAATTCCGCCGAAGAACATGGAGGCTACGATGTTTACCATTGCCAGCCCTCCGCGTATCCAGCCCCTCCATTTATTTTTTACAGATTGTTTCTGCAAATAACGACTTATAAGTACATAGAAAGGTTGCTTTTAAACAGCAAAACGCTTTCCACATATTGAACATCCTGTATCGGCTGATCGCCTTTAATCAAACGCTCCAATAAAAGTTTGGTTGCGATATAACCTTGTTTATATGGGTTTTTAAAAATAATATTATTTAAAACCCCATCCTGCATATGTTTGATGTTTTCATCAAACAAGTCACTTCCAATCACTTTCAGCCGGCCGGCAAAACCCAGCTCTTTGATGACGTTTGCCATAGTGACACTGCTTCGAGCGTTTACGCTGTATACAGCCGAAATTTTCGGGTTGTTTTGGAGATGCTGGCGAAGCTGCATTGCAATATCGTGCTCATTCTGGGAACCATAGACCTTGATTGTATTTAAATCGATCTGATTCTCGGATAGGTAGCTATCAAAACCTTGTACGATGCGTTGATGGGCGGTAACAAGAATATCGCCCGCAACGGTGAGGATGCTGCTGCCTGCCGGTACTTGACTGCTTAAAAGTTCTGCAACGAGACGGCCGGTGACGTCGTAATTTGCCTGCACGCAGCCCATGCGCCCACAGTCTTTGATGTCATCACAAACCAGCATGACCGGAATGCCCAGTTCGATAAATTGGCGAATTGCCTGCTGACCGCGTTCATCTTCCAAATGCCCTACGGTAATAAGCCCGTCAATTTCATTGTTGTAGCGTGCAAGCGCCGCTTGCAGTTCGGGGCCTTGTCCACTAAATGCATTGCTGTAAGGCAGTTCAATAATCTCGATGTTGTAATCGTGTTTTTCCTCCATGTTATCGCGAAAGCCCTGCCAAACTTGGCTGTAATAATAGCGGTTTTGCTCGTTGGAACCCGGAAAGGCGGCAACGATGCGCAGTGCTTTTCGCTTCAATAAGGACGCCACGTAATTCGGACGGTAATCCATCTCCTTGGCTATTTCAAGAATGCGTGCGCGGACTTTTTCTCCGACGCCTGGTTTTCCGTTCAAAGCACGGTGAACCGTACCGGAAGAAGCCCCTGCTCTTGTTGCGATATCTTTTATTGTAATTCTATTATCCAATTAAAATCACCTTTTACTAAAACGTTTTACTTAATTTCTATATCAATATTCTAATCAAAAAGATGTTTAATGTCAATAAAATACGGAAAATTAATTAAAATTTGTGACTATTGATGCGACAAAGTGGTTAAGTTTTGTATAATGACACAATTATGATGGCTATATACTAAAACGTTTTTTGTAGCTTTTTTCTTACATAAAAGTATGGTATACTTTTTAATACGAGCTTTTTCACTGATTTACCTAGGAGGGATGGATATGACAATCCAGCCGATAACGGTCAAAACCATGATGGACACAAAAGTTTTTACAGATTTTAGTCATTTTAACTCCTTTCGGCTCAACAAAAGGTGGCTGAGTCTGGTAC
>CALLQM010000137.1 GCA_938014855.1 uncultured Clostridia bacterium
GATAAGTGGTCATACGGCGGCGTTCTCCCGCAAGCCGGCTGACATCGATTTCGCTTACTGTCAGCGCATTGGTTGCAAAACGTTCGCTTTCCGCAAGCAAAGTTCCATTTTCTGCCACCATATTATGCGCAGCAAAGACCATATCGGTGGTGGATTCTCCCTCGCCGGCGTCGGCGTAAAGATAGCCGCAGACTAGTCGCGCGGATTGACCCGTCACAAGACTTCTGCGGTAAGAATCTTTGCCGATGATCTCATCGCTTGCGGACAAATTAGCGATGATCATAGCACCTGCAACCGCGTGAGACACCGAAGGCGGGTTGACCGCCCACAAATCTTCGCAGATTTCGACTGCTACCGAAAATTCCGGAAGCTGTGCACAAGAAAACAGCAATTTTGATGAAAACGGAATGACGTCATCACCAAATCCGCTGTAATAATCCGATTGTTCGGGAGCCGGTGAAAACCAGCGCTTTTCGTAAAATTCCCCATAGTTTGGCAAATGTGTTTTTGGGACAAGCCCCAGAATCTCGCCATGACAAATCACAGCGGCACAATTATACAGCTTGCCGCGCACTTGAACCGGCAGTCCCACAATCACGAGCATATCCATCTTTGCAGACGCTTTGCGGACGCTGTTCAGCGCCTCACGCGCACCATCCAGCAAAACTGGCTGTAAAAACAAATCCCCGCAGGTATATCCCGTTAAACCTAATTCCGGCAGTACCAACAGACGAACACCCAGTTTATCTGCCTGTTTCATAAGATTAATCGTATAAGCGGCATTAAATGCACAATCCGCTACTTTAATTTCCGGCGTTCCGGCCGCAACTTTTATAAATCCATCCCGCATGGATTTTTCCTCCCAATTCTATATTTCTCTCGATGAAATCAGCCAAACCATTGACAGCGCCCACTTACATCGCTATGATACTGTTAATGGGCATTGACTCTATGATTCCGCATCCTTTCATTCGTGTTTTTTCGACTTTTTACGGTTCTTTTTCACCGGCTTTTTTACCGAATAACCAAACGTTCCCAATCGTTTGCCCAACGCAAAATATTCCCCGTGAGCATAAGCGGCGAGATTGGCGCGTGCCAAATCCAACCGTCCGGTTTTATCAATTAAGGACGCATCGACGTTCACCGCTAAAATTTCCGCAAGGAACATATCGTGCGTGCCAAGCGATGTAATCGACTTGACTCTGCATTCGATTGACAGTGGGCTTTGGGCAATCATCGGCGCAGTAACCTGTGATGCTTTTTCCGCCGTAAGTCTGCAAACAGAAAATTTATCAATCGTTTTTCCGGAACGTACGCCGCAAAAGTCCGCGGTACGTACCAAATCCGTGGTTGTTAGGTTAATGACAAATTCCCCCGATTCTTTAATCAGCCCATACGAATATCGTTCAGGTCGAACCGATATATAGGTCATTGCGGGGTTGGTATTGACAATGCCCGTCCACCCAACAGTGAGGACATTTGGGTGTTCTATTGTGCCGCAGGACACAAGCGCAGGCGGCACCGGAGCAAGCAGAGCACCCGGTTTCCAAACTAATTTTGACATGTTGACCCTCCGTTTATTACTATCAAATTAGTATATCACTTTTTTTGCATCAAACGCAATCTTTTGCCTATGTTTTATACACATAATAAAGGTAAGAATAAAATTAGGAGAACATTTTGAAAACAGATAGGAATAGAGGTAGAACATGAAACAGATCATGATTGGACTGGCGGTACTCATGCTGTTTACAGCATGCGGTGCACAGCCGGAATCCGGGGCGGAACTGTTTCGTCCCGAACAATCGGCTCCGGCTGTTTTGGAAGAAAATATAGAAGAAATTTCAGCAGTTTTAATGCAGGACTATGTTCAAATTTATGAAACCTACTGCGGTGGAGCTGAATTCGACGCCGACACACCCAGCGCAAAAGCAATGCGCAATTTTGCATACGGATGGGTAAAAGAACAGAATCTATTGGATGCATTTGCAGTTTATAAGGGTGCTGATATCCAGCACTATGTGCTTCCATCGCATGAAACCGGACTTTTTTGTAAAACCGTTTTTGGTCAGGCACCAGCTTTGGATATGGCTGTATCCAATCTGCGCTTTGATGCAGACTTTACAGAATTGTTCCCCACTCCCCAGCTAAAAATCGCAGACTGCGAAAAAACACCAGACGGCGGGTGGCGGCTGGTTGTAAACCGCAGTCTTGATGAACGCGATTATTATCCCGCAGAATATGTATTTGCTCCGGCAATCTATCCCGACGAAGTCAGTCATTTCCTCGAAGGGAAATCCCAGCAAACGCTTTGGCGGTTTGTTTCGGTAAGAAATCTGCCAATGCCTCAAAAAGGCAAAAATGCACAAGTGGTTAAAATCAATACCGCCGAGCAGCTGACCGATCTTGCAGATGTTGTAAATTCCGGCGATTGGGACTATCAAAACAATGTCTATCTTTTGGAATCAGATCTTGATATGCAGGGAATTGATTTTACTCCCATTGGTTTATATGACGCATCGGATCCGCGTGATCCCGCACCAAAAGGATTTTGTACCACATTCGACGGTCAGGGGCATACCCTGCACAATCTTTCTGTAAGCGGAGGAGGATTGTTTGCAGGAATCGGTAAAAACGGATTTGTCGCAAATTTAAATCTACAGTCTGCCGTTATTAATGCGAACCCCGAGACGGATGCCAGCGGCGGAATTGCCGGCTGGATATCGGGCGGTTCGATCAGCAAATGCACCGTTTCCGGTACGATCACTGGATCGGATATTGCTGGAGGTATTGTTGGGCTTGTTCAAAACAGCGTAGTTCAAGGCTGCCGGGCAGATGTTACCGTAACCGGCAACGGAGTCTTGGGCGGCTTGACGGGAATAATTGAAGGTTCCGGCAGTACGCTGATCGACTGCACCGTTACCGGCGAAGTCACAGGACAAACCCCGTATATTGCGCTTGGAGGATTCGCAGGCAAATTTATGGAAGGCACCATCGACCGCGGAATTGTTTCGGTATCGGTCAACGGTTCTGCACAGCAGGACTGCATTGGAAGTTTTATTGGAATTGCAATTGGAAAAAATGGAAGCTATTCGGGAAATTGGGTCGGCTGTTTTTATGATATTGACGCGGCAGGCACTCTGCCAATTGCAGGATTGACCGATAAACAGCCCACTCACACATCCATCATCGGGCTGACCAACGCACAGCTTTTAAAAATGGGAGCAATTTAAAAAAAGGACGCCGATCGGCGTCCTTTTCTTTATAATTCAGCAGTGACCACGCTGCCATATTCGCGGGTGCGAATCAGATCAATGATTCGCTGATTATGACTGCCGCGGAATTGAAGCGTCAAATCCCGCTGTTCCAGTATAAACTTTCCGTCAATCAGATAATCGCAGACATCCAGCAAAGCATTTACCTGTGGATTTTGCATTGCAAGCAGTTCTTCATAGGTATAGCCGCTGTATGTAATCACATTGAGCCCCAGCTGTTTGACCTGTGCACCCAATTTTGAAAGCGCCTCAGGCTGGCAGAAAGGTTCGCCGCCCGAAAACGTAACACCGGAGAGCAACGGATTTTTTTTAATTTCCTCCAACAGCGTATCGGTATCGGTGAGATACCCGTCTTTAAAATCATGTGACTGCGGGTTATGACAGCCTTCGCAATGATGCGGGCACCCCTGCACAAACACAACAAACCGAAACCCTGGACCGTCCACAATGGATTCCCGAACAACTCCTGCCAACCGAATCTTAGACATTTTTAAAATTCCCCCAAAAAGAAAAAGGCGACCCGCAGACCGCCTTTTTTCAATTCTTAAAGCTGTTCTAAGCCTGCTCCAACTCCATGCTTTACACGATCGTGTTCTTCCGATCGTTTTGCGTTGTTCCAGCGATCGACCGTTCCAACTAAATATCCGGTAATTCTGCGGATCCTTTCAAATTTTACACCTTCGCCAACCATTTGTGCTGTTTTTTTGTCCATTATTTATTCCTCCGCATACATATTTTAAATTCTGCATAAATTTTCTACCCAATATCTATGCAGATATTTTAATTCAACCACAATATCTTGTGGAAGAAGAGATTGCTTATTAAGAATAAATCATTCTGGCAAAAAAGTCAACTCAAAACAGCACAATCTTTTGTAGAATTTTTCTCCATTCTATACCACATATTGTATGCAAAGGTGACTAAAGGTGCAGTTTCTTTCGTAATTCGTCTTGCATGTTCTTTCCCTGAAACGAGACAAGTGCCGTCAAAAATACCACACTGGACGCAACGCACAAAATGGACGGATACCGTACGTTCACCAGTCCCGTCAACAGAAATACGATTGGCAAAATTCCAAATAGAATTCCAATCATCAAATAACTCAAGTAGTCTTCCACCTGCAAATGCAGAATTTTTGCAATAACTACCATGGATAATAGCGCAAATACACACAAGCTCGGAACGACATAATCCACCGACCATCCGATCCACTGTTCGCCGATCAACAAATCCCAAATTACAGAAAACGCCGAAAGAAGTACAACTTCCCAAAGAATTGTTTTGGGGATATTATGGCGTTTTCGTAAGGCCGTTGCAAGCCCCATCCACATAAACGCAATTCCTACCGCAACAAACAGCGACCATAACCGTTCAACAGGAAAAATGGCATTGATGGCAAAACAAACGACTGCCGCTGTTACGGAAAGAAAAATCATCGCACGCAGTAACAGCCCGCTTTGGCTGTATCGGCGCGGCAATACCGGAAACACTTCCTTTTCCGGCTCAGCGGTTCCGGAAAGAATTCCCTGACACAGTGGACAGCGCTTTCTGCTTCCCGCTATGTTTACGCGGCATTTATCACAATACAGCAAACCAACCACCTCATTTCTCATCCATCGGACTGCTCACGATTTCAATATCAATGCCCATTCCACTGAGCATACGGAAAAACCGCCTCACAATATCGGTATTTACAAAAGCAGATGTAAAACTCAACACAAGACGGTCTTGATAGGAACACATGCACATTCGAAGCTGATCGGTGCTTGTAAACACATCAAACTGACGGATATAGTGTCTCAGCTCCGGCGGCATATCCACCCTGCCGATATTGGAAATAGAGGCCGTAATTGCTTTTCTTGCTATCCGATTGGCCGCCGCCATTCCGATATCTTTAAATACAAGCGGAACCAAACGGACAAATACGTTATGCTCTAGTGTCGCAAAATCATCCATCCTGCGCCCAAGCCGTTCTGTGGTCAGTTCCTCTTGAAACACATGACTGATGCGTTCCACCACTTCTTCCAGTGTTTTGCCTTCATTGGCAAAACAGTGACCTACACGTATAAAGCTAAAAAAATTACGTGCCGACTGGGAAGCGAAATATTTGCGCAAATTGACCGGCACCATTAATACAATTTTTTCTCGTTCTCTGCGTATCGGCATTTCGTCATGAATCGCACAAATCATAACTGCCGACAAAAACGCGGTCATGGTGGCATTATAACGGTGAGCAGCGTCCAGCACCGACTTGGCTGACATAACACCCTCCAACACACGCATCTGTCCGGCAGGAAAACGCATTCCGCGGATTTGATAGGCTGGGGGCATCTGTTCCATTTTTACATGCTGTGTTCCGGAATAATATTTCTGAAAACTGTCCGCCTCACGCTGTGTCATGGATGCATCGTAATCCATCGGCGGCATGCCATCGGGAAAATCCTGCGCATGGCTGACTGCAAGGTAATGATACACCAACAGCCGCAAAAACTGCATAGCTCCCGTTCCGTCGGTGATGGCGTGATACACTTCAAAATTAATGCGGCATCGGTAATACGTAACACGAAAGAGCAGATCTCTGCGGTCGCCGTCATAAATCGGACTGCACGGCGGATTGTTTTCTGCGTGGACGATTGGCCGAAGATTGCTTTCCTCCAAATAGTACCAAAACAAGCCTTTTCGAAGAACAGATTTAAAAATCGGAAACATCTCAATGGTTTTTTCAAGCGCTGACTGCAAAGCTACCGGGTCAACTTCTTCATACAGTTCACAGGCAAACCGAAATACTTTGCTGTCCCGTTTGCTGCTGGCAGGCGGAAAAATCTTAGCCGCATTGTCCAGCTTGTTCCATTCAGCAGTTTTTTTGTATCTCACTGCGTTTCCTCCATGTTTAAAAAGTCATTGATATATCGATAAGCACGTTTCACATGTATAAAACGTGGCGGTAATACAAAGAATCCATGCAGAGCATCTGCAATTCGGTGCATTTCAACTGCGTTGTTATCCTGCGCAAGCCGCCTGGCATATGCTTCCCCTTCATCTCTAAGCGGATCATACTGCGCGGTAATAATCATTGTACGGGGCTGATCTTTTAAGGTTTTTGCAACAAGCGGTGCAAAATACGGATTGCAGCGATCTTCCGGTTCGCTTTGATACAGATCCATGTAATCGCAGATACGCTTTGCGGTAAGCAGATAACCGGTGCCGTTGGTATGCACCGAACGAAATGGCGACGTTTCCGAATGGTCATTATAGGTGGCGGGATAAAGCAAAATCTGCGCAGACGGCATAAATTCGCCACGATCTCTAGCCATCAGCGAAACTGCCGCCGCAAGATTCGCTCCCGCGCTGTCACCGATCAGTGTCACGTTTCCCTGTTCCATTTCAAACAGCGAAGAATAAGCGCAGACCTCTTTGGCCACAGCATAACAGTCCTCCAGCGCCGCAGGGAACTTATGCTCCGGCGCAAGGCGATAGTCGACCGATATGACCAGATGGCCGGTAGCGCGCGCCATATAGGCGCATACACGGGTGTAGCTGTCAATATCGCCGGTCACCCATCCGCCTCCATGAAAAAACACGAGCAGTCCGGCCGGACACTCTTTCGGCGCAAACAGGCGCACCGGAACCTCATGTCCGCCGCACATCACTTTATGATCCCAAGTACGATAAAAAGGCAGTTTGGGCGAGGTTATTTTTTTCATCTGACGCAAAGATTGATAATTCTTTTTTACGTTTAAATCCGGATACGAGATCGCTTTGAGCGCCGCTCGCATCGCTTTATTGATCGCCAACTGCAGACCACCTCATCTATGCAAGATTTGCTTGCCCCAGTATATCATATTTTGGACCAAGTAGACAGAAGTTACCCATCATTTTGTAAAAAATAAATATACATAAAATTGATTGACACCGCCTTGTGTGCAGGGTATGATAGAAAAAGGAAATTTCGTTTTTTGAGGAGGTGTTTGCTATGATTTTGACCATCCATGTCGATAACCGAATTATTACGCTGGCCGGATATGATGGCAAAAAACAAATTGCAGCCACTTCCGTAGGAACCGATCCGCTTGCCACCGCAGATCAATTTGCCGCTGCAATGCATAATGTTTTGTTTTTCCGTGGAATGGACATGGACGCCATTGAAGGCGCCGTGATCTCTTCTGTGGTTCCGTCCCTCACCCATACAATGAAGCGCGCCGTAGAGCGGCTCACAACCGGAAAAGTATTGGTGGTCGGTGCGGGAATTCGAACAGGGCTTAATCTGCGTGTAGACAGCGCCGGAATGGTAGGCTCGGACTTTATTGCCACGGCAGTGGGTGCACTGCAAGAATTTGCACCGCCAATGATTGTCATCAACATGGTGGGAGCAACTACTTTTTCCGCCATTGACAAAAACGGTGTGCTGATTGGGCGCACAGTCCTGCCAGGTGTGGAAAGCGCGTTGGAACATCTCTGCCAAAGTTCTGCCCAGCTGCCGCTCGTTTCATTTGACGCACACGCGCCTGTGATCGGACGCGGTACCGTTGATGCAGTCAAATCCGGTGCCTTGTACGGAACACTGTCCATGCTGGATGGCATGATCGAGCGTTATCTCGATAAGCTTGGTGAACATTCAAATGTGGTCGCAACCGGAGCAATCTCCGAAGTGCTGGCTCCGCTCTGCCGTCAGCCGATTCAATTCCGTCCTCATCTGCTGCATGACGGACTGAGGCTCCTATATCAAAAAAACCGGTAAATTTCCAAATTTAGCGTTACATCCCGTTTGTGGGAGTGACAGCAGGAGGAATTTTTTTGAAAAACTCATCGCAAACCCGCTATCTCATGCAAGTTGCCTTAATGGCGGCAATCGTCGTACTGGTCGCTTTTGTACCGTTTTTGGGATATATCCCATTGGTGGTCATCAAAGCAACAACGGTGCATATCCCGGTCATTATTGGCGCAATTTTGTTGGGACCGAAAGCCGGAGGTATCCTGGGTGCCGTATTCGGCATCACCAGTATTATCAAAAATACGATTGAACCATCGCTTGTTTCTTTCGTATTTTCGCCCTTTATCCCCGTTCCCGGCACTGCATCCGGCAGTTTGAAATCTTTGCTTGTTGCGCTTGTGCCGCGAATCCTAATCGGTGTCTTATCCGGACTTATTTTCCGAGCGATTGCCAAGCAGGACAGCAGTCCTTCAAAGGTTCGATTGTCCGCAGGGACTGCCGCTTTTGTTGGTTCCGCGGTCAATACCGCTTTCGTTATGGGCGGAATCTATTTTCTGTTTGGTCAGGAATATGCCGCCGCTAAGCAAATGGCCTTTGAGACCCTTTCAAAATTTGTTTTAACCGTCGTATTTACCAATGGATTGGCGGAAGCGCTGGTTGCCGTAATCATTACAGCCGCAATTGCTCCTCCATTACGTAAGTATTTTGAAAATAATCGATAAAACTTAAAAAGATAAGGGAAGTCAAGGATTGACTTCCCTTTCTATATATAGAACGATATCATCCGCATAAAATCTTCAAATAACACATTTTATAATATAAGACATTAAAATAGATAACGCATGATCTGTTCAGCAAGAAAAACAACCGCAGATGAACCCAACGCCACCGTAAGCAGTCCTTTTCCGAAATATGCAAGAATGAGAGCAGCCGCCAAACCTGCCACCGCAGATGCCATGGAACCGGTAGCGTAAAGGATATCGGGGATTGTCATTGCCGCCAAGACCGCATATGGTACATATTCCAACAAAGATTTGATAAAGCGGTTTTGGATTTTGCGTTTCATAAAAACCAAAGGAATCATACGGGGTACATACGTCACCAGCGCCATGACGAAAACACCGCCCAATACATAGGTCAGATTCATTCCGTTTCACCCTCCTTTTCTTCACGAACAGGATAGCGCAAAGCGGAATATCCGGCGGCTGCGATGGCGCATAGAATAATCACCCATCCGCCCGACAGCCGATTCAGCCCCGGCGTGTATCGAAAGATACAGCTTAACACCGATGCAATCACAATCGTAATCGCAACCGGCCGCACTTTTTTGGCGGGAGGAATGATGATAGCAAGAAACATCCCATAAATCGCCACACCCAGTGCACTCCGAACGGTTACAGGAAGTAAACCGGTAGCGGTGGAACCCATCAACGTGCCTAACGCCCAGCCCCAATATGGCGTAAAAATCAAACCGGCCAGATAGGGCGCTGTAATCAATCCGGGCTGTTGGACACCCACAGCAAAGATTTCATCGGTAATTCCGAAGGATAACAGCAGTCTTTGCCATGTTGTCATGGCAGGATCTGCTTTTTGCGCAATGGACAGCGACATCAGCATATAGCGGATATTGATCACAAACGTCGTGACCGCAATTTCTACAAATGCGCCGCCCGAAAGAATCAGCGCCGTGCCGGCAAACTGTCCGGCAGAGGTCAGATTTGTCATGGAAATCAAAAGCGAAATCCAATAAGGCAGCCCGTTTTCTGCTGTCATCATTCCAAATGTAAAAGAAACTGAAAGATAGCCCAAGCAAATGGGAATTCCATCTTTTAGTCCTTTGATAAATGCCTGTTTTTTCTCCAATTGTAAGACTCCTACTTTGTTTCTCGTATTTAATGGTGCAGCGTCATGCGTCATGAATGCTTGAATGCTTGTCCATCTATTCCCGCATTATATCATAAGCGGTTTTCGTTGCATAGACTTTACAGCGTTATCGTAAAGCATGCACCGGAATGTGGGATATTTTTAACCGCTATGGTACCGCCGTGTATTTCCACAACCCGCCGCGCAATGGATAGTCCAAGCCCGTTTCCATCGCTCCCGCGGGATTTATCTCCTTTGTAAAATTTACTAAAGATGTGGCGCAAATCGCTTTGAGGAATTCCCGGACCCTCATCTTGAATTTGAAACATACAGGTTTTATCTGCATGTACAAGCTGTATGCGGATTTTTCCGCCTTGCGGAGAAAATTTGATTGCATTATCAATCAGATTTGTCCAAACCTGCATCAAAAGCGGTTCAATCCCCTGTATCTCGGTTTCACATAGATCCAATTCCAACTCCAGCTGTTTTGCGCTCCATTTTGGTTCACAAAGCGTCAGCACGCGCCGTATCTGCTCATCAACACAGACTCGTTTACGCTGGGCGGGAATATTTCCTTTTTCCAGTTTATTCATCGTCAGAATATTTTGAGCCAGCGCAGAAAGCCGTCCGGTTTCTTCAATGATGATTTTGACATATTCTCTGCGTTCGTTCGGATCTGTTTCGTCTGCCAAAAGCTTTGCATATCCCTCAACTGCGGTAAGGGGTGTTTTAAACTCGTGCGAAATATCCGATACAAAATCACTGCGCAGCATCTCAACGCTAGCCAGTTCGCTCGTCATAATATTAAAACTTTTGACAAGCGACCCAAATTCGTCCGTATAAGGATTCGGCAGCTGTACAGAAAAATCACCCGCCGCCACGCGCTTGGTTGCCTCATTGAGTTTTCGAATCGGTTTCGTCATTTTCCGCCCTGCAATAATAGCAATTATCGTTCCAATCAAAACCGATATTCCAAGCGCCAGCAGCCCCGCATTATGGGTCTTTTGGAACAAGCTGTTGGCATGCAGATACCAGATTACATAATACCCCTTATAACGGGTAATGACTGCATACCGGCCTTGTTTGTTTTGAACGCGCGTAATGACCACCTTTTTTTCCGTTTTCAGCGTGTTTTGCTGTGGAGGAGTCAATTCGATTTCTTCCAACGTTTCTTTTACAAAAACTTGATAAAAACCGTCTCCAAAGATTTTTTCCAAATCGGTTATAGGAAGCTGGTTTTCATCCAAATACTGAACGGCGACTTCTAAACCATTTATAAACTTATCCTTGATTTCTTGGATTGCATACGTTTTATAGCATTGATTAAAAACAGAATAAGGCAAAATGACGGAAATAAAAATTACAGTTAGCATGACGGCAACGACTTTTACATAAATCGAGCCCAACATCCGCCTCATTCCGAATGCTGGACGCCTTTATAGCCCAGCCCCCGAATCGTCACAATTTCAAACGTATTCATCTGTTCAAACCGCTCGCGCAGCCGCATAATATGTACATCCACGGTACGTGGACTGGTTTGGGTATCGAGTCCCCAAATATCATCTAACAGTTCTTGTCTGGTAAAAATTCGATTAGGATAGGAAAACAGCTTATAAAGCAGGTAAAATTCCTTTTGCGGCAGGACAACCGTCTGTTCGGGTGTCCGTACTTCCAGACTGTTATAGTCCAGCACCACATCACCCTGGTAAGTATTTTATCTCTTTGTTATGTGAAACAGATATTCAGGAATTACCAAAA
>CALLQM010000138.1 GCA_938014855.1 uncultured Clostridia bacterium
TGCTTGACATGTTTTTAATTATCTTAGTTTTGCATTATTGTTTAGGTGGAACCATCCAATGTTGGTTGCTTATTAACTTGGCTCTATAAAATCAGATTCCTGTTAGGTTTGCTCTCCGATATGCTTAATATCTACGTCGACATTCACTGATACGTCCGATTTGGAAAATATCTCATCCCAATCTGTATCCTCAAGCTCACTGCGCCATTTTGCCTGTGCAAATTTTACCCAGTTAAAAATATCCATGCCGTAATCTTGCTGAGCTTTTTGAATTAAAGCAGTACACTGCTCAATCATATAATTTTCAAAGCCCTTCTCAACGCTGCTTATAAGATCTTTGCTTTTTAGAAGATTCTCCTCTTTAAACAAATTACTGTCAAGTGTTTCGTAATTGTCGTTGGGAATTAATTCAATAAGAGAACCTGAAAATTTAATATCTACATCAAAACGATAGCCTTTATCTCTGCGGGTGACTTTTATGCGTGTTTTATTTTTGACATCCACAGAAGCAGATATGGATAAGTTATCTTTATACATAAACGAATATGACCATATTCCATTACACGAACGATTTCGTAAGATATTAAGTATAAGCGCCTCAGGAAGAGTGATGGTATGGGCTAACTTATCCTTATTAAAAATCGCATATCCGCTAATATAAATGATGTTTTTCTCTGCTTTAAGAATAGGGGCAATCGGATGCCATCCGGGTGTATCCATAGATACTAAGAAGGTGTGAACGGTGCTTTGCGGCATAATTAATTGTCTGAACCCTTCATCCATTAGTGTATTTAGGTAAATTCCCACATTTGGATAATTTTTAGGTTCAACCTTGAATATATCGTTTATATCGTCCTCCGCTACAGCCAGTTTTACAGTTTTCTTCATTTCGGGTGTGCGGATTAATACATTCATAACATCACCAGCACCTTTTGCTGCAAGTGTTTTACCTAAAACGGCAACCTGGAAGTTTCCAAGGCTTAGTTTTTCACCCAAATGGTCATGCCTCATTATTCGGGTTTCTCCGACAAACATTCCATCGGTTATGTCAACAATATATTTTTTGGGAGCGTTTTCAAAGAAGACCGGTATGACGGCATAAATTTGCATTTGCTGTTCATTACTCTGTTCATCCTCCACAAGCTCATATCCCGCCGCTATTGGTATATTAAGGGATTCAGTTGTTTTTGAATCCCAGCAGCCTGATAAGCATGTGGTAACTGCCAGTATGATAATTAATCCAAGCTTTTGTTTGCTTTTCATTCTGCATCCTACCTATCCAACAGAATTATATCGTTTCCTTTAGCTGCCGCTCTGCCTGTCTTCGTCTGTGACATTCATATATTTGGGTCTTTTCTTCATCTTAAACAGGAACGTGCGATAAAAGGTATCTTTAAAGTCACTGGATCGAACAGGAGCAAAGGGGCTTAAATAAGGAACGCCAAAGCTCTTTTGACGGATAAGGTGCCCCAGTATAAAAAGCAGTCCAATGGTGACCCCAAAGGCTCCAAACATGGCAGATAAAATTATTATGAAAAAACGGACCAGACGAAGTGAAAGCACCATGCTGTAATTTGCAATTGTAAAGGATAATATAGCGGTAACACCTACAATAATTACCATTCCGGGGCTCACCAGTTTTGCTCTTATGGCCGCATCGCCAAGTACAATTCCTCCAACAACTCCAAGAGATTTTCCTACCGCTTCCGGCATCCTGAGTCCCATTTCCCGTAAAAATTCTACGCCGATTTCAAGTAATAACGCTTCAATAAATGGAGGAAACGGCAATTCCTTATGCGATTGAGCCAATGGCATCAGGAGGTTAAATGGTATTAGTTCAGGATGGTACGATGTGAGCGAAATATAAAGGGATGGCAGGGTGATTGTAATAATAACCGCAATATAACTTATAATACGGTTAAAATTTCCAACAAGTGTACGCTCATAATAATCATCGGGAGAAGTAAAGAAATTCGAAAATACCGCTGGTAGTATTAAAATATTGGGCGCAGTATCGCAAATAATGCATATTTTGCCTTCCAGTAGTGCAGCTACCGCTTTATCAGGTCGTTCAGTATTATTTATCTGCGGAAAAACACTTTTTGGATTATCTTCAATATACTGCTCAAGCATACCCGAATCATTTATTCCATCAATGTTAATTTTTCGAAGTCTGCTTCTTAGTTCCTCAACAATATTTTTGTTAGCAATATCACTTACATACAAAACAGCTACTTTGGTTTTTGTTCTGACACCAACCGTAAACTCTTCCAAATTAAGATTTGGGCTGGGTAGTCTGTGCCGAATCACAAATATATTTGTACCAATATCCTCAGTAAAGCTCTCTTTTGTTCCGCGTATTGTTTTTTCATTTTTTGGCTGTTCAATCGTTCGCTTTTGCTTATTCCTTAGTGGAAGTAAATAACTGATATTGCTGCCCTCAATCAGTAAAAGTACCTTCCCCAAGAATATTTCATCAATGGAACTGTTTATATCTTTTACCTGTTCTATTTTAGACAGCGGTAAAGCGCTTAGAACTCCTTCCTCATCAAGCTTTTTTACAGTTTGTGAAAGAGGCAAAATCACCTTTTGATTAAGGCTGTCAATATCTATAAGATTTCTTAGGTATATTAGGCAAGCTGATTTTTGATTTGGATTATCTAAGGGGACTTGTCTGAATTCCAGGTCAGAATTCATACCCGCTTTCTCTTTAATATAGATAAGGCTGCTCTTAAAATCATTGCTGTCGGAATCATGAGTATTACGTTTTTTTCTTGAATTAAACATAAATTACACCTTTAAATACATTCATTATGCTAATGACTTTTTAGATTGAACATTTTTCACCCTTTTTTTGAAAATGTAAGACAATAACAGCAGCAAGACAGGAATAGCAGTGCCAAAAATAAGTCCTGTCGTACCAAAAAAATTCGATAATTTAAAAGACTTTAGTGTAGTATTTGATATATACTGAATTATAAACATAGCTAGTGCCCCAATCATGGAAGCGGTGGCTAATTTTTTGATTCCGAATAGATTCGAAATCAAATAGCTGGTTGAATATAATTGATTCAACATAGGGCGAATAGCTATGCCGACCCATAACAAAATAAAAAAGAATTCTAATCTTTCAATAACTAGGATATCCGTTACCTTCAGCAGAACTAATACGGGCCATATATAGTTTTTAATTGCATATGGTCCGAAGATAAGGTTGCATACTATGACTACATAGACATAAATAGCTGTTACTATAAAAAATGCAAAAAGAGAGCTTGATACGGCTTTCTCCTTATTCTTCACAAATGGATAGAGTATCAGCAGATATTCAAAGCCGACAAAAGACCAACTGGTTTGTAAACTCCCTGATAGCAAATCCATGACAGGCGTAGTAAATACGGGAAACATGAAAGTAGGTTCCACTTGTTTTAAAGATGGAATTATAAAAAATAGCAATATCAGAAAGATATAAAATGTAAGCTCATTAAACCTTACGACTACCTTGATACCACCGTTAATAATATACAAAGAAACCGCTATCATTAATATAAAAATAACGATATTGGGTGTTTTGGGTAAAATATACGTGTTAAGAACACTGGTAAAAACACTTATAGATGTGACACCAAAGATTAAACCATATAGAATATATAAAAAATACAATCCTCTGCCCAAGTATTTGCCGAGAAGAAATTTGCATATATCAAAAAACTCGTAACCAGGGAAGCGCTTAAAAAGTAATATGATCGAAAAAATACTTAAAAGCGGTATGAACGATCCCAGTAATACTATAATCCATCCGTCTTGATAACCTTGTTCCGCAACGGTTTTTGGTAGGCTGAGTATTCCTGAGCCAATAACGATCGCTATTAGACTGTAGGTTAACTGATTGTTTGTAATCTCGGTTTGTTTCTTCATGTATTCCACCATTTTTAAGTTGTTTATGCATACAATAATTTACGAATGGCATTTTCAGCAGACGTTAATTATACTATCCCATTACAAGAATTCTATACAGAGATGCGCAGCTTGCTTGTATGCAATATTGACAAGTGCAGGGTGTGTGAGCCGTCCGCGTTTGCTAATTAGAATTAGGTTTCATATTTTGACAATTCATGATAAACTGTGGATATATTATTTATATAACAGGAGTTTATCATGATTAACAGCAAAAAGAATATTTTTAAAATAATAATTGCGGTTTTATTGGAATTTGGCGTATTGTTTGCTATTGTATTATTTCAACAAAATATATTAATGTCTTTTTCTTTGTTAATAAGAGCCGTCTTAATGATTGTTGTTCAATGGACATTATTGATAGTTCCGTTTATATTTATGTGGAAAAACGGAGATAAATTAATTGACATCGGTTTTTCAAAAAATAATATTGCTGTTCAGATTTTTACTGGTGCTATGATTGGAATTACCATGTCATTAATATTCACTGTTCTGCCGATTTTAGCCGGGCTAAAAGATATGGTTGGTTCAACTACTTACACACAAGCATGGCAGTTTTGTTATCAGTTTGTATATATGATATTAGGAGTGGCTTTGGTTGAGGAGCTATTTTATAGAGGATTTCTCTTTAAAAAACTTCTTGATGTGAACGGTTCAAAGTGGTTCTCGATTATCATATCTTCGGTTATTTTTGGACTATCACATATTTTAAGCGGTAATATTCTTCAAGTGTTTACTACTTCATTATTGGGGATTTTCTTTTGTCTGTGCAGAGATAAGCTCAAGAATTGTACCACACTTTCTTTAGTTATAGCTCATGGAATGCACAATGCATTAATTACATTATTCGTAGCGGTTTTATGATAAAGCTAATAATAATTGCCCCGATGCATATTTCATCAGATCATTGTTTCTCTTATTATAATAAAAATAAGCACAAGCATCTAATCTATTAAAAATATGATTAGATGCTTGTGCTTTTATAGTACCTGAGGGGAGTTTGTTCAGTAAAAATGAGGCTGCTTTTATTAGGAAAGGCAGGATAAAAGAATCGTTAACTTAAATTTCCTACTCCACTTTTTTTAACAGAGTAAATCCAACTATAAATAAAACAACTAAACTTAAAATTCCATATCTTGACTGTTTTGTGATTTGGGATACGATTGCAATCATAAATGGACCAATGATTGCTGAAAATTTACCAATAATATTGTAAATTCCAAAATAACTTGCTGCTTTTTCTTTAGGAATCATTTTACAAAAATAGGATCGGCTAAGGGCTTGCATTCCGCCTTGACAGGTCGCAACCATCATCGCTAATACCCAATAATCAAAAACTGTCTTGATAAAAAACCCATATACACTAATCATTATATATATAATGATACCAATTAGTAGCATCGTTTTAGCTGATAATTTTTTTGATATTTTCCCAAAAACAAGAGCAAAGGGAAAAGCAACAAATTGTGTTGCCAGCAAAATTACTAAGAGATTATTTCCGTCTACTCCAACATCTCTTCCGTACACAGCTGCCATTTTAAAAATAGTACTGATACCATCTATATAGAAAAAATAGGCAATTAAAAACAAATAAATATTTTTATAATTTCTTATATCTTTAAGTGTCTCAAGTAATCTTATAAAACTATCCTTTAAAATATTTTTTGTTTTTTTGATAAAATATATTTGTTTAATATTCTTAAACAAAGGAATTGAAAATACAAACCACCATAAACCTGTAACGATAAAGGATATTCTTATTGCGGTTATTTTTGATGATAAGCCTATCAATGATGGATTTAAAATCATCACAATACACAAAATAAATGGGATTGTGCTTCCAATATAACCCCATGCAAATCCATTGGATGAGATCCAATCCATTCGGTCTTCCTTGGTAACATCCACTAACATTGAATCATAAAAAATGTTACCGCTGAAAAAGCATATGGCGGCAATCATATAGATGATTAAGCATAAAAGAACATTGCCTTCTCCAACAACTGATAATAAACATGAACTTGCAGTTCCTATTATTACAAAGAAAATCAAAAACTTCTTTTTATTATTTTCATAATCGGCTATAATTCCCAATACTGGAGATGCGAATGCAACAATTATGGATACAATAGTATTTACATATCCCCAATAAGCAGTTGAATTAGCATCTGACATACCGACTGCTACGACATCTTTAAAATAAATGGGAAGTAATGCCGTTACAATTGTCACAACGAATGCGGAATTTGCCCAATCATAGAGTATCCAGCTTTTTTCTTGTTTTGTCATACGCTAACCTCTTTTTCGCTTTTTTAATGTTCCTCTTAATCCGGGTTCTTCTTTACGTATAATCTTTTTTACGTTTGGTAAATGCTTAAAAATAGATAGTATTGTAA
The DNA here is from genome assembly GCA_938014855.1 of uncultured Clostridia bacterium. Classification (GTDB taxonomy): domain Bacteria; phylum Bacillota; class Clostridia; order Oscillospirales; family Ruminococcaceae; genus Anaerotruncus. The sequence continues at coordinate 6,354 of CALLQM010000138.1, forward strand.
TGAATAAACATAGATAAACAGCTTGCATAGGATAACCAAATACATATACTAAAATGGGTAACATCGTTACAATAACAATTGTTCCTACAGCAATATAGTCGGTTATTATTGTTATTAAAACGATTGTTATGATTAAAATAATAGCAATTTTATAGTTAATACCTAAGAATATTCCAATAAGTGAAGCAGTTCCTTTTCCACCTTTGAATTTTAACAAAATTGGATATACATGTCCTAGTATTGTAAATACACCTGCAACAAATAAAAGAACGGTTGAATCATTAAAAATGAGTTTTACTAAAAGTACTGCAAATACAGCTTTTAGTATATCTGCCAATGCAATGATAATTCCATATTTCCATCCCATGATTTTCGTTGCACTGGATGCGCCTAAATTTCCATTACCATGGTTTCTAATATCAATCTTTTTAAATTTTTTTCCTAAAATATACGCTGTTTGAAATCCGCCGAAGCAATAGCCTATTAAAGCCGCTGTAAAATAATCAAACATATGATTACTCCTTTGTTTATAATTTTACTAAAATGTTTTTTCCTATAATAACATAATTTTATGAAATTATCTATTTGCTGTGACCTGTACAACAAAAAATACCAATACGTTGTTAAAGATAATGATCCAAATGAAATGGACGTCAATTCGCTACTAGTCTTTTATGCTGATCAGTTTCTTGCAGATAAACGAATATTGGACTACAATGTAAAAAGACGGATATGCAGTTCCATCTTACAAAGTTCTTAAAAACTTATCGATTTGTCTCATTGGCTACGCATGCACTAACCAAAGTCAAGGATGAATCTATTTTTTAGAGAATGAATAGATGAAATCTTAATACATAGCACGAAAGAAGAATGAAAATGG
>CALLQM010000139.1 GCA_938014855.1 uncultured Clostridia bacterium
CCACAAACAGGCTGTCAATTCCCAGCTGTTCAAAGGTAATCTGCTTATCCTTTTTATCGTCGTTTAACAGTCGCTTGAGCTGGGTTTCCAGAGACTTCTTTTGCGATTCCAGCTGTTTGACGGAGTAGTTTTGTCCGCGCTGTTCGCGTGCTTCCTCGATGGCAAAGGTAATTTCCTCCACCTGCCGTTCAATCGCTTTCTGCTGATGTTCCGGCGACATGGGTATCTTTTCAAACTGGCTGTGTCCCATCACGATAAACTCGACATCGCTCATGGCGATGCGGCTTAGAAAGCGCTGGCGGTTCTTTGTTTCAAAATCCGATTTGGTGGAAATGAGCACTTTTGCATTCGGGTACAGCTGATAAATATCACTGCCAAACTGTTCGGTTAAGTGATTCGGCACAAGAAAGGCGGTTTTCGTTGCAAGCCCCAGCCGAATCTGTTCATGTCCCGCCGCAATCATTGTGTAGGTTTTCCCAGCCCCCACGACATGCGCCAGCAGGGTGTTGTGTCCGCTGATACAGCGGGCAACTGCATCCAGCTGATGCGGCCGCAGTTTAATGAGCGGATTCATTCCGGGAAAGAGCAAGCGGGAACCGTCGTACCGGCGCGGCACGGTATTATTAAAGTGTTCGTTATAATAGTCCACCAGTTTATGCCGGCGGTCTTCATCCCGAAACAGCCAGGTTTTAAACTCCGACTTGATGATTTCCTGCTTGCCGCGTGCCAGCATGGTCTGCTTTGAATTGACAACGTATTTTGTCCCGCCGTTACCGTTATCCACCGCATCCTTAACGACACAGCTTCGCAGATTCAGCGTATCTTCAATGATTTCATACGCATTTTTCCGGTTCGTTCCGTAGGTGCTGGTTGCGCTGACATTTCCATTATCCAGCCATTTATTTAAAATCGACCAGCTGCCGTCATATCGATTATAGATGACATGCAGATCATCCGGTGAATTTCCCTGACAGCGCATCGGTGTTTCCAGCAGCTGATACAAAAACTGATCCAGGTAATCTCTGTCCAGCCAAGGGGTTCCCAAATGGATTTCAATTTCCGATGCGTCCAAATCCTTTGGCTGGATTGCGGTCAATGCCTGCACATTGCGGGTAAACTGTTCGGGGTGCTGTTTGGAAAAAGTCTGCGCTATTTTTAGTTTTTCCCGCACATTGCCGGAAAGATATTCATCCGCTGTCTGCCATCCGTCAAATGGTTTGTTTTCATCGTATTGCAGAGGATCTAGGTAGATGCTGTCTCCCAGTTCCTCACGAATTTCTTCCGGTGATTTGGGATA
>CALLQM010000140.1 GCA_938014855.1 uncultured Clostridia bacterium
TCCGGTTGACCGTGACCCCGTATGCGGATATACTGGTATCATCGACGAAGTGTGCCCGCGTTGTGGAAGAAAAGACGGCGAATCTGTTCCCGCGGAAAAGCTGCGTGAACTTCGTAAAAAATTCCCTGGTATGCCTGTTTTCTGCGGCTGTGAATAAACGCATTCCCAACATATCTGTATGTTGTAAGCGTTATTCGGCACAATAAGATTACTTATATTTATCATTTTGCAGACAAAAAATTGCTGAACGGCAGACAGCGATCATGTATCAAAAAGAAAGAGAAGTGCTTTATTTGCAGGAATGGATTCTGGAGATTATCAATCAATTTGGATACCTTGGTGTTTTTTTACTGATTGCCATTGAAAATATTTTCCCCCCAATCCCTTCCGAAGTCATTCTGACGTTCGGCGGATTCATGACGACCTATTCGGACATGCGAATTTGGGCGGTTGTTATCGCGTCAACACTCGGTTCTATTGCAGGTGCACTCGTTCTTTATGGCGTGGGGCGTTTTCTTTCGCCTGAGCGTTTAGAACAGTGGCTGGATAGTTGGATCGGCAGACTGCTCCACTTTAAAAAAGGGGATATTACGTCTGCATGCAACTGGTTTGAAAAGCACGGAAACGGCGCCGTCTTTTTCTGTCGGTGTGTGCCGATCGTGCGCAGTTTGATCTCACTTCCGGCCGGTATGGCCCGTATGCCGATGGGACTGTTTTTGATTCTGACAACCTTAGGCAGTCTTATTTGGAACACGGTTCTCGTGTGGCTTGGTGCTGCGGCCGGTGCATCGTGGGAAATGATCGTTGGGTACTTTGGCACATATTCTACGGTTACACTGGTTGTACTCGCCATAATAGGACTCATAGCCGCTTTGTTATTTTTTAAAAAGGGATACACCAAAAATAAATAAGCAAATAAAAAAGCCCGGCTCAGCCGGGCTTTTTGTTTATCTAAATATTGTGTACGTAAAAACTATTCTTCTTCCCAAAGCGATTCTAGTTTTCTTTTTATGTCTGCACGACGGCGTGCAGTCTGGTTTGCATCAATCACAAAACCACCATCTTTGCTTTGCAAAACATCACCCTCTGCCACATTCGGCGGAAGCTGTGCTTTTTTAATATCATGCATGGCGCCTGTCTCATCTTCGCAAACTGCAAATTCACCTTCAAAGCGATCAATAATATAACGCATCGTATAACTCCGAATAATATTACTAGTTGTAAATCTTATGCAATTCCAAAAACTTCTTAATTAACTCCACACTGCCGTCAATTCCTAGAACACTGCTGTCAATCACCAAGTGATGGTTGCCAATTTGTCCCCATTTATGATCGGAATAGGAATTATAATAAGCACTGCGCTTCTTATCAGTTTTGAGAATTAAGTCTTTTGCTTGACCGGAACTCATCTCATAAATCTGCTTAATGCGTTCAATTCTGCTTTGCAGAGGCGCATGGACAAACACATGGTAACAATCATCAATATTGCGCAGTACATAGTCACCACAGCGTCCTACAATAACGCAGGAATGCTTCTGTGCAAGTTTGCGAATCGCATCAAACTGTGCCAAAAATAGTTTGCTGTTAATTGGCATGACATCTGCCGTACCAGTGATCGTTTCGTTGGAATAAGGGGTCATAGAGAGTGAATACAGCAGGCTGTTTGCTGGTTTTTCATCATTGCTTTCAAACAGTTCTTTGCATATGCCGCTTTCGTTAGCAGCAATTTCTAACAATTCCTTGTCATAAAATGCAATTCGAAGCTGTTCAGCCAGCTTTTTCCCAATTTCTCTGCCCCCGCTGCCAAATTCTCTTCCAATGGTGATGACCGTTTTTTCTGCCATATCTGTTTCCCCTCCTTATAAAAATAAGATTAGGCCTCTTTCTTATTATATACCAGACATCAGAAATTGTACAGCAAGCACAAGTCGATTACAATCTAGTTTAACCAATTCCACCATATGCAATACTAAAAATTACCACAGACGCAGCAATAATCACATATACATATTTTGCAAAGAAATTGAATATACGGGCAATCGGTTTATGTCTGCCTATCATCAGTTCTTCTTTGATTTTCGGCAGTCCCAACACCCAGTAAATCATAATTGCACCCAATACGGCGCCGACAGGAACCACATAAATCGTGATAAAGTCCATCCAGCGTCCCATATACGGCTCATATTCAATAAATACACCGGTACCAAATACCACAGTTCCCACCAACAACAAGGCAGGAATACGGTTCAGCCGCAGGTGTCTTTGCGCCGCCTCGGTGCAGACTTCAAACATATTCACCAGTGAAGTAATGCCTGCAAACAAGATCGAGATAAAAAACAGAACAGCAAAAACACGTCCCAAAGGCATTTGTGCAAATACTTTTGGAAGGGTGATAAAGATCAGCGGCGGTCCCGCTTGAGGGTCCATCCCAAACGCAAAAACAGCAGGAATGACAGCAAATCCAGCCACCAGCGCTGCTGCAGTATCAAGACCGGCAGTGAGAATGGAAGAATGGATAATATCTTCTTTTTTCGATAAATAGCTGCCGTAAATAATCATTCCGGAACCGGTAATGGACAGCGAAAAGAATGCCTGCCCCATCGCCATAATCCATGTTTCAGGGCGCAGAAGCTGATCCCATTTCGGAACAAGCAGATAGGAATACCCGGCATTTGAGCCTTCCAAAAGCGAAACCCGAACGGCAATAATCAAAAACAATACAAAAAATGCAGGCATCATGATTTTATTGATTTTTTCGATTCCGCCGACAATTCCTCCAGCAAGGATTAAAACTGTAAGCGCGACAACTGTAAAGTGCCACGGAACACTTCCAAACGGACCGGTCATACTCGCAAAAAACTCGCCCGAATCGCCCTTTAGGATGGTTCCGGTCAAAGAACCGGCAAAAGAACGAAGCACCCAGCCAACTACAATGGAATAGCCGATTGCAATTCCAAGAGAACCAAACAGCGGAATCGCACCAAAGAATTTTCCGCCTTTTTTGCCGCGTGATTTCATTGCATAATCATAGGAACCGACCGGTCCTGTACCGGTCAAACGTC
>CALLQM010000141.1 GCA_938014855.1 uncultured Clostridia bacterium
CTCATTTTACACGAAACCTTGTAATTCTCCCCAACGCCGATGGACGCACCGTCGCCGGCGAAGTAGCGGGTGGTCAGAAGATTACCAAAGCGCTGGAAGACGTCAAAGAACTGGTGCTGGGCACAAACATCGGCGCTTATAAAAATACGCTGAAAAAAGTATCCGATTGGCTGAAGTCCAATATCAAGGACGATGTCCGCGGACAGCAGACGTTTGACCTGCGTACAGGCGTACATGTAGTAACTGCAATCGAAGCTCCGATGCTTGACCTGCTGGGTCAGTATTTGGGCGTTCCGGCGGCCTCCCTGCTGGGAGACGGCATACAGCGTGACCAGGTTCGGTTCCTAAGCTATTTGTTCTATGTAGGTGACCGCAAAAAGACCAACCTGCCTTATGATTCAGAATTGGATTCCGACTGCGATTGGTACCGTCTGCGTCATGAAGAAGCGATGACACCTGACGCAATTGTTGCACTTGCAAAAGCTACTCAGGAAAAGTATGGTTTTCAAGACTTCAAGCTAAAAGGCGGCGTATTGGCCGGAAAAGAAGAAGTCAAAGCAGTCACTGCGCTGAAAGAGGCATTCCCTGATGCGCGCATCACATTGGACCCTAATGGCGGATGGCTCCTCAAAGAGGCATTGGAACTGGCGCCGGATCTAAAAAAAGTGCTTACATATTGTGAGGATCCGTGCGGCGCCGAGGGAAGTTTCTCGGGTCGTGAAATTATGGCAGAGTTCCGCCGTGCAACCGGTATGCCGGCCGCAACAAATATGATCAATACCGATTGGCGTCAAATGTGCCACTGCATTTCTCTGCAAAGCGTAGACATTCCGCTTGCTGACCCTCATTTTTGGACGATGAACGGCTCTGTGCGTGTCGGGCAGATGTGCAACGATTTTGGTTTGATGTGGGGATGCCACTCCAACAACCACTTTGATATTTCTCTTGCGATGGTGGTACAATGCGCCGCCGCAATCCCAGGAAAGATGAACGGAATCGATACTCATTGGATTTGGCAGGAAGGAATTGAACGCCTTACCAAACAGCCTTTACAGATTGTGGATGGATGCATTGATCTGCCTCAAAAACCCGGTCTCGGCATTGAAGTTGACCGTGAACAGGTGCTAAAAGCACATCAGTTGTATTTGGACAACTGCCTTGGCGGCCGTGATGATTCGATTGGTATGCAATACCTCATTCCGGGATGGAAATTCGATCCGAAGCGTCCCTGCATGGTTCGTTAATGAATCGTACATTTTGATATACAGCATACATTACTTGAAGATACCTTTCACCTCGTAAAGGTATCTTCCTTTTATAGGTGAATTATGGAAAATTTTTTAATGATGGTTAAAATTCAGGCAGTTTTATTAATTTATCTGCTGGTGGGCGTTTATGTCCGCAAAAAGAATATTATTTCCGATCAAAGCCAACAAAGCTTTATTGATTTTCTCATCCGAATCGCATTGCCCTGCATGGTATTTGAGTCGTTTAATCAGGAGCTTTCTGCACAGCAGTTATGGTCTGCATCGTTAATTTTGGCGGCATCTTTTGCCGTTTCGATCTTCAGTCTTTTGCTCGGCAAAGTGCTGTATGTGCGCTTTCCGGCAAATCGCAGAAGTATTTTACAGTACGGAACGCTAATCAGCAATTCCGGATTTGCAGGGCTTCCGCTGGTGGACAGCGCTTACGGTAGTCTCGGGCTTTTTTATGCGTCCGTTTTTGTAATCCCCAATCGCATCTTTATGTGGAGCGCAGGAATTTCTCTGTTTACACAAGCAGATTTAAAAAAGCGGCTGAAAAACATTTTTCTCAATCCCGGCATTATAGCCGTCTTTCTTGGACTATTCCGCATGCTGACTCGTTTTCCTCTGCCCACATTTGTGGACACGGCGGTAAAATCGATTGGAAACTGCACCGCATCAATGTCTATGATTGTGGTCGGGTCGATTTTGGCGGATATCCCGCTTAAAAATGTATTGGACAGAGATGCACTGATACTGAGTTTTATCCGGTTGATTGCACTGCCGGGGCTAACGCTGATTGCGCTGAAAGCGGCGCAGTTTGATGCCATTCCAACGGCGGTGGGTGTCATTTTAACGGCGATGCCTGTTGGTACGACGACGGCTCTACTTGGAAAAAAATACGGTGCAGATGCGCAATTTGCCTCCAAATGTGTTCTTGCATCAACGGTGTTAAGTTTACTTACGGTTCCGCTGATTACACTCTTTTTGTAACGCTAGCTGTCGTTTAGGCCATATTTTTTCATGCGCCGCCACAAGGTTGTTTTGCTGATCCCAAGTTCATCGGCTGTCTTGGTACGGTCGCCGTTGTATTTTGTCAAAACATCTTGAATTTGCTCCGCCTCAGGACTGCTGTATAGAACAATATGTTCCATATGTTTTTGCTCTCGAATAATCGGATACATTTTATTGAGCAGAGCGCGTACGGTTCCTTCATCAATACTGCGATGTTTTGCTAATAAAATGAGTCGCTCACAAAAGCTTTCGATTTGAATACGATTGCCATACCAAGGATAGCTCAGCATCACATTAAATGCACCTTCTGTCAGTGTGTGATAACGATCGTACAGCTCACAAAAGGCTTTAAAATACTGCCGAATGGTATCTTTTAAGTCCTGCGGTCGTTCCCTGAGCGGCGGGACTTCCAATGTCAGACCAGATAATAGATAATACAAATCTTCCCGAAACAGCCCTTTTTCGACTAGGCTTGCCAGACTTTCAGGGCAAGTGGCGATAATGCGCAAGTCGATATTCATTGGTCGGGATAATTCCCGGTGAGAAATGGCTTTATAGCGCACCGCTTGGTAGATGCGATATTGTACAGGCAGACTTAATGTATCCACTTCATATAACAGCAGCGTTCCGTTATTTGCAACACCAAATGCGCCGAGATCAATTTGTTCCTCTTCCTCGGTGCGGCGTCCGGTTCCAAACAACGTTTCCTGCTGCTGTTCGTCGGTTTGCCCGCTGCAGCTAATCGGCACAAACGCGCCGCTGCGGAACAGGCTGTTGCTATGAATGCATTGTGCAAGCATCGTG
>CALLQM010000142.1 GCA_938014855.1 uncultured Clostridia bacterium
CTTGCCACAGGCGGTACAATCGCATCAAAACAAGGGAAAGATGGGCTGGAGCCGGAAATGGCTCCGCCCGAACTACTAACAGCACTCGAAGAACTTGGCCATTTTTATCACATTACTTACCAAAGTATTTTGAATTTGGATAGTTCCAATATTCAAGCGGAAGAGTTGCAGTTAATCGCAAAGAGTGTTTACGAAGCGCTGCCTAAATACGACGGCATTGTGATTACACATGGAACAGATACGATGGCGTATACTGCGTCGATGCTTACGTTTATGCTTCGAAATTTAAATAAGAGCGTGGTGCTTACCGGTTCTCAGCTCCCAATTAACAATCCGCTCAGTGATGCTCGAAGTAATCTCGCAACCGCATTTGCCGCAATTGACCATGACGTACACGGCGTGAGCATAGCGTTTAATTATAAGATCATCAACGGATGCCGTGCGGTAAAAGTGCGCACAATGGGTTTTGACGCATTTGAAAGTGTTAACAGCCCACACAGAGGGGAATTTTTTGCGGATGGGGTGCATCTGCTTAGGAAACGGATACCAGATTCGATTGCACCGACAGAACTTCGCGACAAGCTTTGTAACGATGTATTTCTGCTCAAATTAATTCCGGGGACAAATCCGCTAATTTTTGATGCACTGCTCAAAATGAATTATCGCGGGGTTGTTTTGGAAGCGTTTGGAGCAGGCGGACTGCATTTTATTCGGCGTGATTTATCGTCCCAAGTAAAGCGGCTGGTTGAAAACGGAGTCGCAGTCGTGGTGTGCAGTCAGTGTCTGTATGAGAAGAGCGACTTTTCAATCTATGAAGTTGGGCGAAAAATTCTGTCTACCGGAGTGATTGAAGGAAGAGATATGACAACGGAGGCCGCAGTTACAAAGCTGATGTGGGCTTTGGGACAAACGGATTCCCTGGATTTAATCCGCAGTATATTTTCTACCAATTATGCCGGCGAAATTACTTTATAACTTCAATCGCAAAGGATGAATCAAAAGGCTGGCTACCAAAACCTAGTAGCCAGCCTTTTGCCAGTTTGTTTTTATTCTTTGGAAAGATCGATGTTTTCACCGGTCAGCCCTTTATAGGCACCACGCTTTGCCTGTGTGGAATCCGGATGTGCCAGCAGCCATTTATTGCATGCAGTAAGCAGTTGATCTTCAAAGCACTTCGGCTCAAAGTCAGGTTTATCGGTATTTGTTCCGCGTGGAAGGATGACCGCCGTTCGGAAACTATCACTTTCGGGTGCACTGCAGGGCGCATAATGAAGCGTAGTTGCATAAAGTTCAACAGCGGTTCCGGCGGGAACAAGAAATCCTTTTACCGTAGAAGTATCCAATTTGCCATCTTGAATATCCTGCTGACGAGCAACAAGCAATATCAAATCGTCGGCGGCAACATTAACTTCACTGGTACGATGATATTCCAAACAGTTGAGCTTATGGTTACTGCCGTTGCAATATCCAACTTGAATAGGCAATCCTCCAAAAAAGCGATCTCGTATTTGAACAGCGACATCCATTTTTTCCATATCCGGATCGTTTGCCACATAAATGGTACCTTTTGTCGGTTTAGGAGTCAGCATGTTAAGAGATTGAATCAATTTTTGTGTATCATAACCTTGAAGTATCTGTCCGTATTGCTGAAAAGCCGGGTCAGATACATTTTTTATAATGAGAGACATAAAAGCACTTCCTTTGTATTTACTTGCATTAAAATAATTATACACGATCGACACAAAACTGCAAGTTTTTCCATATTTTTTACCTTTGCATTGGTGCTGGCAAATTTTTTATTTGCTCAAGAATAAGCGTTGCATAAATTTGATAATCTATGTAATATTTGTTATGATTGGAATTAATATAATATTAGAGTATCTTTTTGTCAAAATACCCTTTTAAGGGGGTGAACGGCATGTTTGAATTCAATTCAAAAAATATTAAAATTATAGCAGGTTTGGCAGGCGGCTCCATCTTATTTGCATGGGCTCTGCGAAATCTGTCTGAAGTTTCCCGGTATATCGGAATACTGGTTGGAATTGTTGCGCCATTTTTGGTGGGACTGTGTATTGCGTTTATTTTAAATGTGCCAATGCGTGCAGTAGAAAGCGAACTTTTTCCTTCAAAAATGAAAAAAAAGCATGCGAAACTTTACCGTGCACGCAGACCAATCAGTTTGGTGTTTACACTTTTATTGGTAGTAGCAGTTATCTTTTTGGTACTGTTTATCGTTATTCCGGAAATCGGGCGCACCTTTCAGACACTAAAAACCGGTTTTCCGGTATTTGTGGATCGATTTCGAAATTGGTGGGGAACAATTACCGAACGTCTCCCCGAATTAAATGCCTGGGTTGCGCGTGTTCAGCCGGAATGGGATAAAATATTGGAGACCACGTTTGGCTTTCTGCAAAATGGAGCCACAAGCATTTTCCATTCTACGATGGGGATTGCAACGTCCGTATTTAGTGGAATCCTTAATTTTTTTATTGGAATAGTGTTTGCAGTTTATCTTCTGCTTCGTAAAGAAATTCTTGCGCGTCAGAGCAAAAAAATGCTTTATGCCTACCTTCCTGAACCGGCCGCGGATGAAACCATTCGCATTTGTAAACTTGCAAACCGAACATTTTCAAAATTTATTTCCGGTCAGTGCTTAGAGGCAGTGATTCTCGGGATACTATTTTTTATTGCAATGACAATTTTCCGCTTTCCTTATGCAATGATGATTTCTGTTTTGGTTGCATTTACAGCACTGATTCCAATATTTGGTGCATTTATTGGGTGCTCGGTTGGTATTTTTTTAATTCTCGTTTCCAATCCAATACAGGCGCTTTGGTTCTTGATTTTATTTTTAGTGCTTCAGCAGTTGGAAGGCAATTTTATTTATCCGCGTGTTGTCGGAAATTCCGTTGGACTTCCGGCTATGTGGGTCATGACGGCTGTTATTTTAGGCGGAAGTATACTGGGTGTTGTCGGAATGCTGGTTATGGTTCCGCTGTGCTCTGTGCTTTATGCATTGCTTCGGGAATCTGTTAATAAAAAGCTTCGGAAAAAACAAACTCCTCCGGATAAATTTCAGTAACGCATTGACATCCGAACAGGGGAAAATCATTAGGAGATGAACAACTTGGCTCTGTTTACATGCAATTTTTTTTCTAAAATTCTTTGTACCACTACGAAGGTAACGGTGCTTTTGCCTTCGCCGGACAGCAGTCAGACACTGCAAATGGGTCTTGATGAGCTCTATTCGCAAAAGAAACCGTATCCCGTTCTTTATCTGCTGCATGGCATGTATGGGGACGAAACCGTTTGGCTGCGCAAAACAAAAATTGAACTTTATGCACAGGAAAATGGGTTCGCTGTTGTGATGCCATATGGAGAAAATGGATTCTAAACGG
>CALLQM010000143.1 GCA_938014855.1 uncultured Clostridia bacterium
TTTTGGGTCAGATCCTGCCACCCTTTCCAATCTTCCTCGGCAAGCCCGTCCTCCAAAGAGATGATCGGATAGTTTTGAATCAGATGCTCCCAGTAGCCAATCAATTCATCGGAGGACATCATTTTCTGCTTTTTCGTCAGCAGATAGCTCCCATCTTTTTGATACCACTCGCTCGACGCCGGGTCCATTGCAATTTTAAAGTGATAGCCCGGCTCGTACCCCGCTTTTTTGATTCCCTCCAGAATGGCATCCAGCGCTTCCTCATCGTCCTTTAGATTGGGGGCGAACCCACCCTCATCACCGACCGCTGTGGAAAGGCCGCGGTCGGAAAGAACGGTTTTAAGGCTGTGGAACACTTCGGCGCACCAGCGCAGGCCTTCGTGGAAAGACGGCGCGCCCACCGGCATAATCATAAATTCCTGAATGTCCACGTTATTGGACGCATGCGCGCCGCCGTTTAGGATATTCATCATCGGGACCGGCAAAGTGCATGCCTCACAGCCGCCGATGTAACGGTAAAGCGGGACACCAAGCGCTGTGGCGGCCGCTTTGGCGGCGGCAAGAGATACCGACAAAATGGCGTTTGCTCCGAGTTTCGCCTTGTTTTCCTTGCCGTCTACTTCCAGCATCCTGCTGTCAATTTCGCTTTGCCGGCGAGCATCCATCCCTTTGAGCGCCTTAAAAATGGTGGAATTGACATTCTCGACAGCTTTGAGAACACCTTTTCCCTGATAGCGCGATTTGTCGCCGTCACGCAGTTCCACCGCTTCATAGGTGCCGGTGGATGCGCCCGACGGAACGGATGCAGTTCCTTTTACCCCATTTGCAAGCGTGATGTCTGTCTGAACGGTCGGATTACCTCTTGAATCCAGAATTTCCATAGCTTCCATGTTTTCAATTGTGTAATCCTTTTGCATAACTGAATACCCCCTTTTTTAATCCTGATTTTATAAAGAGCCCCACCGTTCAAAAACGGCGGGGCTGGTGTAACGGCTATTCCTACATAAGTTCAAACATATCTTTTGACACGCCGCACTCTGGGCAGACAAAATCTTCGGGGACATCTTTCCATTTGGTTCCGGGCGCAATCCCCTGTTCCGGACATCCTTCTTTTTCGTCATAGACATACCCGCATATGGTGCACTCATATTTTTTCATGTCTTTCACCCTTTCCGTTCTTATTGGGAAACCTTAGCTTTAAATTACCTCATTTTTTGTCACATGTCAACTGTTTTTTAGTAGAATAGTCCTGCATGAATTTTGGCTATATCACGAAGATTTTTTTGCAGTCAAAACGCACTTTCCTAATCCGACAAAATAAATCGATGCCGGATGTTATAGTAAGATCGCACCCCACAAATCACCCGC
>CALLQM010000144.1 GCA_938014855.1 uncultured Clostridia bacterium
ATGCCACTATTATCATCGACAAATATCATTTCATTCGGTATGTAACATGGGCAATGGAAAAGGTAAGGAAAAGGCTTCAATCTGATTAAAAAATGGATGACTAGGCAAGAGACTTATTTGGCGTGCCCCAAAATATGAATAATAGACCAAAACATTAAAATGGCTCTAAAAATAGTAATGGGGCAGGATTCTAAGAATCCTACCCCAACCATTGACAAAGAGCCGCTTTGCGTCCCCACCTTTTGGTGGGTTTGCCCGTGGCAGTATTTATTTATGACAGTTACTTCCTTTACGCTACTCTTGGATATATACTTTTGGGGCTAATAAGAGTGCATTATAAAACCTTTTTCATATTATCTTAATCCATTTGCCAGCTCTGTAATTTTGCTCTCAATCAAACGGATTGTTTTGAGGAACTCTTGGTCGTCCTTTCCAGTTGGGTCGTCAAGTCCCCAGTCCTCGCGGCGCTTGCAGGGTAAAAAAGGACACTGAACATTACAGCCCATTGTCACCACAATGTCCACAGGAGGAATATCAGACAAGAGCTTACTATATTGTGTTTGCTCCATATCTATACCGTAAAGCTGTTTCATCAGCCGTACAGCGTCCCCATTGATCTGCGGTTTGGTTTCTGTTCCGGCTGAATAACACTCCAAAACATCACCTGCAAGATGGCGACCCAACGCCTCAGCAATCTGGCTGCGACAAGAATTATGGACACAAATAAATGCGACTTTTTCCATCTGATCTCCTTTCTTACAATGCGAGCAATTTATCATCTTTAATTTCATCGGCATTCCACCTGATAACAGCAAAGTTATCATGGGAGATTTCGCCTACTTTATTTATCCACTCAACTTCATGACTGGCTTTGGCTTTCAAAAGCTGATTGCTTGTTTCGGTAGCATAAAGGGAGGAATTGATAACCCACCATTTTGTTGCAATCTCGGCACGCTTCAAATCTTCCTCCAACCGCATGGCTTCAAAGACAGGTGTTGTTTCGGCAAGGGTCACGATGATAACCTCTGTTTCATCGGCATTGCGGAGACGGGGCAGCAACTTCTTTACCGCTTCGGGAATGTCCCCTTGTGTACGTTTTACCTCACGGTGATAGCTCTGTGTGGAATCAAGCAACAACAGTGTGTGACCCGTGGGTGCGGTATCAATGACAACTACCTCATTCTCAGCCCGCTTCACAATTTCGGCAAAGGCACGGAATACGGCGATTTCCTGAGTACAAGGGGAGCGCAAATCTTCCTCCACATAAGCAACATCATCTGCCGACATGGTTTCACGCGCTTTAGAAAGCACTTCTTCCTGATAACGCTGAAGTTCTTTTTTTTCGTCAATATGACTCATGGTAATGCCGCTTGTTTCATCCATGACAAATTTAAGATGGGCGGCAGGATCGGTGGTTGTCAGATGTACTTTTTTCCCTTTGGCCGACAGGCCAAGTGCGATGGCAGCGGCAATTGTCGTTTTCCCAACGCCACCTTTGCCCATCGTGAAAATGACCTTTTTCCCGCTTGCATCCAAATTATCAATGACCTTACGGAGCGTGGGAATATAGTCAGCATTCAAGGTATTGTCGCTCAAGGCAAGGCTATCTTTGACAAGCAGATTGCGGACGTTTTCCATGCCAGTAATATTGTAGGCACGTAGCGGTACAAAGTAGGCCGCAATGTCTTTCAGTCCGGCAGGCATATCTGTAAGTGCCTTTTGTTGCTTATTATACAGGCTTTCGGATATGCCATCATCATAGGCGGGCAATACTCCATTCACAATCATAAGTTGATTGTGTACACCTAAGTCGGCAAGTTCCTTTGAAGCCCTCTTCGCTTCTTTGAGCGGAGAGCTTTCGGGGCGGGATACGAGGATTAGGGTAGTCAATTTGCTATCTGCTATAGTATCTACCGCTTCTTTGTACATTTCCTTTTTATCTTCCAAGCCGGAAAGTTGCCCAAGGCAGGAAGCACCGTGCGTGCTTTCGCTGATAAAGTTGCTCCATGCACTTGGCAGTTGTAGCATCCGAAGGGTATGCCCGGTAGGGGCGGTGTCAAAGATAATGTGGTCGTATTCCTTTGCGGCAGCCTCATCCGTAATGAAATTTGTAAATTCGTTGAAAGCGGCAATTTCTACCGTGCAGGAACCAGAGAGCTGTTCCTCCATGTTGATGATAACCGATTCCGGCAGCTTTCCACGATAGGGAGCGATAACTCCTTCCCTGTATTCTGCCGCTGCCTGTATCGGGTCAAGGTTGGCAACTACAAGCCCTGGCACCTCTGTAATTGGTACGCCTTTGCCATCGAGATCGGTACTGAATACATCCTGCAAGTTGGAAGCGGGGTCGGTGCTGACAAGCAGCACCTTTTTCCCGTTGTCGGCAAGACTCACAGCGGTAGCACAAGCGCTAGAGGGTTTCCCAACGCCGCCCTTGCCGGTATAAAACAGATATTTTGTAAGGTTTAGATATTGCAAATCAAACTGTTTCATTAGCAACAACCCTCCGAACAGCAGCACCCGCCATCTTCTTTTTTAGTTTCAGCCGCTTCTAAGAACGCAGCCGGGATTTCAAGCCATGACGCAATTTCCTCATTGGTAGGGTATGCCTTGGTTTTGACGATTTTACCGTCAATGAGAGTAGCGGGTAAAGACTCAACACCATCACCCATAATCAGCTTGTTGATTTCGGAATTGTTGACAAACGCCTGTGGCGCACTGTTGAGGTTAAAGCGGGAGGTGGTTACACCGTTCTTTTGCAGATTGCTCATAACCGTTGAAATGCGGAGCAGTTCGGGATCAATACCGACGCCGCAAAGGCCAGTTTCACAGCACATAGCCGGTTCATAAATAGACATTGTTTTCATAGAAAAATCACTCCTTAAATTAGTGTTGGATGGTGTATCAGAACAGCCACAAGCGGTTCCGCAGCAGCTATTTTTACCGCTAAAAAACTTATCAAGATTATCTGGCAGCGTATAGGTTTCTGTTACTTGAGGTTGCCCACCGTAGATGGCCTTTAAGATACCGTCCACGATCATCGGTACGGGCGGCCGCTCGTAGTTTTTACCCTCGTAGACGAACACCCGGCAGTCAACGCTATCACCGCATAGGTCTCCACAATCTGCGCAGTTGCTTTCCACAAGCTCGCTGCAAATATCCACGCCGTTCACGCGGATTGTCGGAGAGCTGACAAAGCGGTATTGCTCCGCAAGCTCCCTTGAGATAATGTTGACTGAATTGACTTTGGCTTTAAATCCGAGGGTATCAAATGCACCAGAAAGGACTTCAATAGCTTGTTTGAGTGTTTCATCCGTTGCCATACACCGTTCACAGGTATTCAAATCGAGGTAAAGAAAGTCAATGGCAAGCTGTTTCATTCTGAAAACCATCCTTTCGTATTATTTGCGATTTTAACGAGTATCAGCATGACAGGAACTTCCGTAAGTACACCTACAATGGTAGCCAACGCCACTGGCGATTGCGCACCAAACAGGGCGATAGCAACTGCAACTGCAAGCTCAAAAAAGTTTGATGCACCAATCATTCCGGCAGGAGCAGCAATTTTGTGTGGCAGTTTTAGTACCTTGCTTGCCAGATATACAATAAAGAAAATCAAAAATGTCTGAATAATTAGAGGTACAGCAATCAAGATGATGTGCAGCGGATTTTCCAAAATAACATCGCCTTGAAAAGAGAAAATGATAATGAGCGTCAAGAGCAGCCCTGCAATGGTGGTGTTGTTAAACTTCGGCAGAAATGTTTTGTTGAAATATTCCTCACCTTTTCGTTTGATGAGCTGTGTCCGTGTGATGATACCCGCCATAAGGGGGACGACAACGAACAGTGCTACTGATAAGAGAAGTGTATCCCACGGAATGGAAACACCGCTCACACCAAGCAAAAAAGCTACGATTGGCGCAAAGGCAGGCAGAATAATAAGGTCATTGGTCGCAACCTGTACCACAGTGTAAGCGGGATCACCTTTTGTCAAATGGCTCCACACAAATACCATTGCCGTACAAGGGGCGGCTCCGAGCAGGATAGCACCAGCTAAATAGTCCTTTGCCAAGTCTGCCGGAATAAGTGTTTTGAATACTACAAAGAAGAACAGGCTTGCAATCCCGAACATGGTGAAAGGCTTAATCAGCCAGTTTGCCACCCAAGTTACAAAAAGCCCTTTGGGATTTTTTCCTACATTCTTAATGCTCTTGAAGTCTACCTTGAGCATCATAGGGAAAATCATCAACCATATTAAAATGGCAATTGGGATAGATACCTGTGCATACTCAAATCGACCTAAAAATGAGGGGACAGCGGGTAAAAACTTGCCGATCAGAATGCCTACTGCCATGCAAAGCAGCACCCACACTGTCAAATACTTTTCAAAAAATCCAATACCCGATTGTTTTTCTGTTTTCATAAAATTTCACTCCTATCATATAGAATTTTTTCTATGTTTCGACTATTTTTTTGTCGGTGTCAGTTCTGTCATGGAACGTGACACCGACACCAGCGCATCTACGTATCACCGCCTTTACGATGGCATATACAATCTGGAGTAGAGAAAAATACCTCGCCTAATTGTTTATAAAAGGCTTGCAGATTTTCAGTGCTGAGTGAATAATGTGTCCACTTGCCCTCTGGTCTTGCGTTTACTATACCAGCCTTAATTAGCACTTTCATATCGTGGGAAAGAGTCGGCTGGGTAATATGAAATTCTTCTAAAATCTTGCAAGCACAAAGCTCACCGCAGGAAAGCATATCAACAATACGCAGCCGCTTTGGATTAGCAAGAGCCTTTAGAATTTTTGTACTTTCAATATACTTTTGTTCCATTGTACAACCTCACATAGAATATTTTCTATATATAAGTATATGCCGTGGATTAAGAAATGTCAATAATTTTTCAATCCTCTGTTCCGTGCCTTCCAATAGCATAGCCTATTTAAAAGTAGCGCTAATCAAGGGTTACACTAAAAGCACAGCGAAGTGCCCTGGATAGATTCAAGGCATTTCGCTATACTTTTCGAGGCATAACATGATAGTTACAGTATATCTCCACAGAAGTTTTCCCTGTATTCCAGATGCTCCTGCGGGTTTTCCGCCGTGGTCTTAGCCAGAATCTTAGCGTACAATGCGGTGATAGCATTTTTCGCACCCCGGCTTCCGAGTATGACTCCCTGCTTAGTAGGGAGGCTTTCGCCCCGTGATGTTAGTATATAACAGTAGACACGAAAAGTTGAACAACTTATAATAATATCAATTAAGAAAAGGAGTTGTTCAATATGGCAAAGAACCAAAAGAAGTATACACCAGAATTTAAGCAACAGCTTGTGGAATTATATAATACTGGTAATTACTCTTATCCTCAACTATCAAGTGAATATGGCATAGCAAAATCAACTATTTTAGGGTGGGTAAAAGAACTTACACCAGTGAAAGTTTCCAGTACAGAAACAATCTCTATGAAAGAATACAAAGCTCTTATTTTTCGCACATGTATTGCGGCTTCAATCCTCCAATCTATCAGCATCCGCCTTCGTTCTGTGCACAGTGTCATGCGGGTGATGGGATGGTGCATAAATTGAATAGAGTTTTAGTGGGCATCGCCCTTTGTTAACAACATTATGCCATGTCCCTGCGGGAACAAAAATAACATCATCCGCCGATATACATTGCTGGAAATCCAATTGCTCCTTTCGTTTTCCCATCATTACAATACCTCTTCCATGTTCGATACGCAAAAACTGATCGGTATCTGGATGTATCTCAAAACCGATTTCACCGCACACTGGAATACTCATCAAAGTTAACTGCAAGTGACATCCGGTCCACAATGCCGTGCGGTAGTTCTGATTCTGACCAGTTGCTTTCGCAATGTTGGTAACATAGGGATAAGGTCCATAGTCTTGTTGACGTGGCCCTGTGGTATGATTACTGCAACCTCCTCTGTTCCCATTATATCGATCCACAAAAAAACACCTCCTTTTCAGTTGGGGTAACATCGTAAAATTAAGAATTATGCAATATTGCCTCTATATATTGTATGTGATAAGGTTAATGATGTGAACTGGAGAGCACACAATTGTTGAAAAGAATCTCTTAGGAGCAACATGCCAATCATCCCAAAGTGAACCGCGAATTGTTAAGCTGTCCGTGAGATTGGCAGACAGCATGCCATCCGGCATCCAGATCGGCTGAAATGGGTGTGGTTCTTATAGAATGAAGTGAATGCCCCATGGATCAATTCTACGTATAATCATTTTTCAAGTAGTAGCGAAAAGAATAGTTGTTTATTAAAATAATAAACTCCTTTATGAAAAGCCCGCGGCCCAACTTATAATTGATCACACCTACCATATTCCGCTACCATAAAACCTTTCATTCACTGTAAGTGTTTTTTAGCGGCATGCTCTGTTATAATACTATTAAAAGCAAAGGAGGTATTTTATATGCAACAAGCAATACTGGAGATGGAATCTCTGCGAAAATATTATGGTAGACAGGAAAACCAAACAAAGGCATTGAATGGTATCTCTTTCAAGGCGCTGCCCGGTGAATTCCTTGGCATTATGGGAGCCAGCGGATCGGGAAAATCCACACTGCTCAACTGTATTGCCACAGTCATTCGCCCCACCGGGGGACACATTTTGATGGGCGGTGTGGAGATTGGTT
>CALLQM010000145.1 GCA_938014855.1 uncultured Clostridia bacterium
GTTTCGGAAACGCGGCTGGTTCTATAAAATTGCAGGCTACAAGGCAGCCAGCATTGATGGTCCCTGTGATTTCACACTTCCCCCTTATAACCACTATGTCGTGCTTGGACCGGACAAGCCCAATGATGTCGCAATTGAAATTGCGGCAACCATCGGTGCTAAGGTTGCCATTACCGATATCAACGATTTGGAAGGACAGATTCTCGGTATTTCAGAACAAGGGATGGATAAAGAACTTCTTTGCCACATCCTTAAGGATAACCCGCTTGGACAATGCAGTGAGCAGACTCCGATGGGTATTATCCGTAAAGTAAAATAGAAGTATAACGATTCAAACAGCTGAGGTGCAAGCACCTCAGCTGTTTTTCATTTACAAACTGTATCTTCAATTGGGGCGCTCCCCGACCTGTTTCATGAGATGTTCCACAGCCTGACGCAGATTTCGATTTTCCGAAAGCTTTAGCTTAGGATCTTTGTCCAGCACCTGCCCAGCGGCAGTCTGCGCTTCCTGCACCAAATCAATGTCTGTGGTAAGATCTGCAATGCGTAGCTGCGGGAGTCCATGCTGTTGATGCCCAAGAAAATTTCCCGGTCCGCGTGTTTTTAGGTCATACTCCGCAATGGCAAACCCATCATTGGAATGACACATCATCTGCAGTCTGCTGATCGTGTCAGGACTGCGGCTGTCGGATACCAGAATGCAGTATGACTGCTGTTTTCCACGTCCAACCCGTCCTCGGAGCTGATGGAGCTGGCTTAAGCCAAATCGTTCCGCATTTTCAACCATCATAATGACCGCATTTGGTACGTCTACCCCTACTTCTACCACCGTTGTGGATACCAACAGCTGAATCTCGCCGTTTTTAAAGTCGGTCATGGTTCTTTCCTTGTCCGCTGTTTTCAGTTTCCCATGGAGCAGTCCCAGCGTATAACCGGAAAAAGACTTGGAACCAAGTTCCACCACATAGCTGGTTGCCGCCTGTAACCCGTTGGTTTCCTCGCTGTCTGCTACCAGTGGGCATACGATATATGCCTGCATTCCCCGGTCAAGGTGCTCCTTTATAAATCCAAAGGCTCGTTCCCGTTTTGAGGAACTGATTTTGTAGGTTTTGACCGGCATGCGGTTCGGCGGCAATTCGTCAATAACGGAAATATCCAATTCGCCATACACCATGAGCGCAAGCGTCCGCGGGATTGGCGTAGCAGACATAACCAAAGTATGCGGGTGTTCGCCTTTGAGCTGTAACTGGGCACGCTGAGCCACGCCAAATCGGTGCTGTTCGTCGGTAATGACCAGCGAAAGACGGCGAAATGTCACCCCGGAAGAAATCAGCGCATGTGTTCCAATGCAAAAATCAATTTCACCTGCGGCTAAACGGTCGTAAACCGCCCTTTTTTGAGCGGCAGTCATCGACCCGGTCAATAAATCCACACGCATCCCCAATTGATTGCACAGCGGAGTAAGCCCCTCATAATGCTGGCGTGCAAGCAGTTCTGTTGGCGCCATCATCGCCGACTGTCCACCGGAAAGAAACGCAAAATAAGCGCCTGCCGCCGCAACCATCGTCTTTCCCGAGCCCACATCACCCTGTACAAGCCGATTCGCAGGAATCGAACGCTGCATATCCGACGTCAGGTCTTCGATCGCACGAAGCTGTGCATTTGTGAGCGTAAACGGTAACGCATCGTAGAATGGCTGTATGGAATGCGGCTGTAAGGCCGCCGCACGGCAAACCTGTGTGTGCGTTTTCAGCGCCCCAATGCCTGCCGCTAGAGTAAACAGCTCTTCAAAAATCAACCGCTTGCGCGCGCTCTCCAGCTGTTCTCTGTCGATTGGACAGTGAATGGTACGAATAGCGTCTTTTATTCCAATCAGCTTATGGGTCAGCCGCACATTTTCCGGAAGGATTTCGGGCGGCTGCAAATCCAATTTCAGCGCCTGCATGATTAAATTTGACAGCACTCCTCCCGACAGCCCCGCTGTGAGCGAATATACGGCGGCAAACGGCCGGCCGGAGACTGCTTGGTAAATTGTGGGGGCAGCCATTGCTTTGCGGCATGCTGAGCCCTCTGCGCGCCCATAGAATAAGTACGGTTTATCATATTCGAGCTTGTCCACTGTAAACTTTGTATTAAAAAAAGTGAGTTCTAAACTACCGGTGTCATCCGCCGCAATTACCTTATATAGTTTAAGCCCGCTGCGTACACGAATCTCTCGCGACTTTTTTACAACGGTCGCAAGAATTGCACAAACTTCATCGGTCGGAGCATCTGCAACAGCACAAGGCGCAGATAAGTCGATATAGCTGCGCGGAAAATGAAGCAACAGTTCCCCCAATGTTCCAATCCCAAGTTTTGCGAGCAGCTCAGCACGATGCGCTCCCACTCCATACAATTCCTGTACACTGCTGTCCCATGAAAGCATCAATCTGTCTCCAATCCAAGAATATATGTTCTAATCATAACGCAAAATCGCTCATTTGTCACTAAGATTTCCAAGAAAAGAAAAATTTTTAAAAAAAATGAAAATAGTGGTTGACAAGCATGCATGTGTTTGTTATAATAATCAAGCGTCATACAGACGCCCCCAAAAAACGACATGATCCATTAGCTCAGCCGGCAGAGCACCTGACTTTTAATCAGGGTGTCCGGAGTTCGAATCTCCGATGGATCACCAAGCTTTGGGGGTGTAGCTCACCTGGGAGAGCGCTTGAATGGCATTCAAGAGGTAGTCGGTTCGATCCCGATCATCTCCACCAGACGAACCTTGTAGAACGGCTTGTGAAGCCAGTCTGCGAGGTTTTTTTCGTTTGTCCGGATATTTTTAAATCGGTCATATTCGGTCTTATCCGATGACCGTTCCCAACACGGTTCCAACAAATTCTATTAGGTAAATATATTTTAATTTATTTTTTCGTTCATAAAT
>CALLQM010000146.1 GCA_938014855.1 uncultured Clostridia bacterium
GATTTGGGACTTGTCAATCAAGCGGAATACTATACAGGAATCATCTTCCGCGGGTATTTGGACGGAATTGGGGAGCCGGTGCTCTCCGGCGGCCGTTATGACAACCTGATCAGCGATTTCGGCGCCAGCCTTTCCGCCACCGGTTTTGCGGTTACAGTGGATTTGGTAACCGAGGCAATCGGACAGCGCGGTCAGAAAGTGCCGGATGTTTTGGTGTTCGCGGATGAAAACCGCCTGCCGCAGTCGATCCATTACATAAAATCGCTGATACAGGATGGGCTGATTGCTGAAAACTGTGTGCTCGATGACTTGGAATCCGCATTGGACTATGCGCGCCGCCGGGGCATTCGCAGGCTGCATGTGGTGGATGAAGAAATCAAAATCATCGATGTCAACAGAACATAAGGGGAGGGCTGTCAGATGAAACCGATTCGGATCGCCCTCACCAAGGGCAGACTGGAAGAAAAGAGCATTGAACTGTTTGAACAATTGGGATATGACTGTACAGCGGTGCGGCAAAAAGGACGCAAATTGATTCTTCCGCTGGCAAACGCCAATATCGAAATCGTACTTGCAAAAGCAGCTGATGTTGTCACCTATGTCGAAAATGGGGTATGTGATATCGGTGTTGTGGGCAAAGATACCATTATGGAAAAGGGCGGCACTTTTTATGAGGTTGCGGATCTCGGTGTTGGAAAATGCCGATTCGCACTTGCGGTTCCAAAAGGCGTCGATTTCTATCAAGGGTATCACACCCGCTGTATCGCATCCAAATATGTGAATGTAGCGCGTGCTTTTTTTGAACGCAAGGACATGGATGTCAACATTGTAAAAATTGAGGGCTCTGTGGAATTAGCTCCCATTCTCGGCTTGTCCGATGCCATTGTCGATATTGTGGAAACTGGTACGACGCTGAAAGAAAATGGTTTGGTAATTGCTGAATATGTGTGTGATATTAGTGCACGGATGATCGTGAACATTGCCAGCTTAAAACTGCGTAAAAGTGAGATTGAACCGTTTATTGATCAAATCGAGCGGTATTTGGAGGGGAAACCGGAATGATTCAAATTGTGAAAGCGGATGGACAAGCGGAAAAAGAATTGTTTTCTGTTCTGCGCGGCCGAAGCGGAAAAGTAAATGAAGAAGTCACAAAAACGGTGGCCGAAATCATCAAAGAGGTACGCGAGCGCGGGGATGACGCAGTGCGGGATTATACGAATCGATTTGATGGTCAATGTCCAGAACTGTTTGAGGTGGATCGGGAAGTAATCAACGATGCGCTGACCGAAGCAGACCCCGAATTCGTAGATGCTCTGCTCAACGCGATGGAGAACATTACAAATTTCCATCAGCGGCAGAAACAACAAGGCTTTATTGATGCCAAGTCAAACGGCGTGATTATGGGACAGCGTATTCGAGGACTTGATCGGGTTGGGCTTTATGTGCCGGGCGGCACAGCCGCGTATCCTTCAACGGTACTTATGAACTGTGTTCCGGCTGTCATTGCCGGTGTAAAGGAACTAATCATGGTCACCCCGCCGCGTAAGGACGGCACCCCAAACCCCGATATTTTGGTTGCGGCAGCAATCGCAGGCCTTGACCATGTATTCCTAATGGGCGGCGCACAGGCGGTAGCAGCGCTGGCTTATGGTACACAAACAGTGCCACGAGTGGATAAAATCGTAGGACCGGGTAATATTTTTGTTGCCACAGCAAAAAAACTGCTGTATGGTGTGGTTGATATTGATATGATTGCAGGCCCGAGCGAAATTTTGATCATTGCTGATGAATCTGCCAATCCCGCCTATCTTGCCGCCGATATGATGAGTCAGGCGGAACACGATAAATTGGCGTCGTCTATTTTGCTGACAACCAGTGAAAAAATAGCGGATGCGACGGTACAAGAACTAAAACGGCAAGCTGCGGATTTATCCCGTGCAGATATTATCGAACAATCCCTGCGCGATTATGGCGCAATTGTCGTCTGCAGAAACGAACAGGAAATGGTCGACCTTGCCAACGAATTGGCGCCGGAGCACCTTGAAGTCATGACCGCGAACCCCTTTGACTATCTAGGAAAACTGGATAATGCAGGCAGTGTATTTCTCGGGCAATATGCACCGGAACCGTTGGGCGATTATTACGCGGGTCCGAATCATGTGCTCCCCACTTCAGGAACAGCACGTTTCTTTTCTCCGCTTGGAGTGGACAGCTTTATCAAAAAATCCAGTTATATTTATTATACAGAAGATGCTCTGCGGGAAGCAAAGGACGATATTTTATTGATAGCGGGCAAAGAACAGTTGACCGCTCATGCGCATTCCGTCCAAGTTCGGTTTCCTGAATAAGGTAATTTGAAAAGGAGGATGCCTCATGTATCAACTTCCCGAAAAATTAAAAAAATTAGTTCCTTATGAGCCGCTGAAAGGCGATTATGTGATTCGCGCGGATGCAAACGAAAGCTTTTTGTCTCCACCTACTTATCTGCGCTCACAAATTGCAAATGTGATTTCTCAAATTGAGTTTAATCGCTATCCCGACCCAAATTGCACAGAACTTTGCAATCAGTTTGCAGGATTTTTTGATTTAAATGCGGCACATGTGGCTGCCGGCAACGGTTCGGATGAACTGATCGGATTGATTATTTCTTCCTTTACTTCGCAAGGGGATTCTATGGCAGTGGTAAGCCCGGACTTTTCGA
The DNA here is from genome assembly GCA_938014855.1 of uncultured Clostridia bacterium. Classification (GTDB taxonomy): domain Bacteria; phylum Bacillota; class Clostridia; order Oscillospirales; family Ruminococcaceae; genus Anaerotruncus. The sequence continues at coordinate 2,702 of CALLQM010000146.1, forward strand.
TGTATGCATTCTATGCGCAGATGTGCGGTGTAAAGGTCGAAACCTTTTCAAAAGAAAAAAATGATTTAGCCTTAGATATCGATGCGTTTATCGCATTTGCACAAGAAAATCAAGTATCTTTAGTGATTCTTTCGAACCCTTGCAATCCGACATCCTTAGTGGCTTCACGGGAAGATGTTCTAAAAATTGTACACCGTCTTGATTGCTTGGTGGTAATTGATGAAGCCTATATGGAGTTTACGGAGGGTTCGGTTTTAGATCTTGCGAACAGCCGGGATAATCTAATCGTATTAAAAACTTGTTCCAAGGCATTTGGTATGGCCGCAATTCGATTGGGGTTTGCGGTTTCCAATCCAACCATTACCAATGCACTGCGTGCGGTAAAATCCCCTTATAATGTCAATGCTATGACGCAGGCGGTTGGGTGCCTTTTGTTTGAGCAGGAAGATTATTTGAATACCTGTATAGAAAAAATCAAACAGTCCCGCGATAAGCTTTATCAACTGATTTTTTCGTTAAAGAAAGAGAAAACGGACATTTTGGAACTTGTCAATACACAGGCGAACTTTGTTTTTTTGAAGGTTACAGAGCCGGAAAAAGTATATCGATCTATGCTTAAACGAGGAATTGCGATACGGCGGCTTGGATGTTATTTACGAATTTCAGCGTCAAGTGTTGAAGAAAATCAAGCTATTGTGACCGCTCTGTCAGAAATCTTGCGATAGGGGGGAGACCTTATGAGAGAATGCACAATCAAGCGTGCTACAAAAGAAACAGATATCACGCTGACGGTCAATTTGGATGGAAAAGGATGTTTTTCCGGTTCATCCGGAATCGGCTTTTTCGACCACATGCTTTCTGCATTTGCGGTACACAGCGGGATTAATTTGACTTTGCAAATGACCGGAGATTTACAGGTCGACTGCCATCACTCGGTGGAAGACCTCGGCATCGTGCTTGGACAAGCATTTTCAGAGCTTTTAAGCGATAAAAGCACCATTGCTCGTTATGGCAGTTTTTATATTCCGATGGATGAAGCGCTTGCGTTCTGTTCGGTTGATATTAGCGGACGCCCCTATTTGGTATTTAACAGCTCCTTTACAAATCCATCGGTTGGTGCGTTTGACTGCTGTATGACCGGAGAGTTCTTCCGCGCATTTGCTATGAATGCTGGTATGACGCTTCATATCCAAGTGTTGTATGGCGAAAACGACCATCACAAGATTGAAGCAATCTTCAAGGCGGCTGCGCATGCCCTCAAAGCTGCCATTGCTCCCAATACAGGAGGAATTCTTTCTTCCAAGGGGGTGCTGTGACCGGTGATTGCAATTATTGACTACGGTGCAGGCAACCTGTTCAGTGTAAAAAATGCACTGGATTTTCTCAAAGTGCCGAATGTAATCGCTTCCGACTCTGCGGCTCTTCAGTCGGCAGATGCTTTAATTCTGCCGGGGGTTGGCGCTTTTCCGGATGCTATGAAAAAGCTTAACGAAACCGGATTGGTACCGGTTATTCAGGAGCAGGCACAAATAAAGCCGCTGTTGGGAATTTGTCTTGGAATGCAGATTTTGTTTGAAACAGGATATGAATTTGAAGAGACGCAGGGGTTAGGGCTGATTGAAGGCACGGTAAAACGCATCGATGCGGGCGGTTTAAAAATTCCGCATATGGGATGGAACGATTTAACGGTACAGCATCCGTGTGAGATGACTGCCGATACAAAAAACGGAGACTATGTTTATTTCGTGCATTCCTATCGTGCGGAAACCTCGGATAAAAACATTTCCTGTTACACGATTTATCATGAAAAAATCCCCGCGCTGGTGCATCAGGGATTTGTATATGGGGCGCAGTTCCATCCGGAAAAAAGTGGTTCTGTGGGACTTAAAATGTTAAAAAATTTTGCAGGATTGGCAGGAAAATCGTTATGATCGTATTACCGGCAATTGATATTCAAGGCGGCAACTGTGTACGCCTGCTCAAAGGCGATTTTGCGACCGTGCATAAGGTTGCGGAAAATCCGATCGATACTGCGATGGATTTTCGGAAAGCAGGTGCTTCATGGATTCATATGGTGGATTTAGATGGTGCAAAAAACGGCAGTACTGTGAATGCACCGCTGTTTCTTAAAATCGCCGCATCCCGCGGATTAAAAGTGGAACTAGGCGGCGGTATACGCACGATGAAAACCATCGCTAATTATATTGAAAACGGAATTTCCCGTGTTATTTTAGGATCAGCCGCGGTAAAAAATCCTGCATTAGTTCGAGAGGCGGCAGATGCATTCGGCGAGCAAATCGCGGTGGGAATTGATGCAAAAAATGAAATGGTCGCAACAGAAGGATGGCTGGATACCAGCGATGTTCATTATTTAGACTTGGCAAAGCAAATGGAGCAGACTGGTGTAAAAACGATTATTTTTACCGATATTTCCAAAGATGGCACCTTGCAGGGTACAAACCTTGAACAGTTGGCGGCCATCAATGATGCTGTTTCCTGCAATATTATTGCAAGCGGAGGCGTTCGCGACCTCGACGACATCAAAGCCTGCAAAAAAATGGGGCTGTACGGTGTCATTTGTGGAAAATCGCTTTACAGCGGCAGTCTTTCATTGGAAAAAGCCATTGAATTGGCAGGTGAGCAGTTATGTTAGCAAAACGAATCATTCCTTGTCTGGATGTCAAAAACGGTAAAGTTGTAAAAGGTGTCAACTTTGTCGGTATTCGTGAAGTTGGTGATCCGGTGGAATGTGCGATGGAGTATGACCGACAGGGTGCGGATGAAATCACATTTTTAGATATAACGGCAACGCATGAGGGACGCAGTACCATGATCGATGTGGTGCGCAATACTGCAAAAAATGTGTTTGTACCGCTGACTGTCGGCGGCGGGATTCGGACGGTGGAGGACTTTCGGGAAATTCTGCGCGCGGGTGCCGATAAAATTTCTGTAAATTCTGCCGCGGTACGCAATCCACAACTGATAAAGGATGCGGCAGAACGGTTTGGCAGTCAATGCGTGGTGGTTGCCATTGATGCAAAACGACGTGAGGACGGCGGCTTTACTGTGGTTGTAAACGGCGGCCGAATCGATATGAATATGGATGCAGTGGAATGGGCGAAGACATGCGAAAAACTTGGCGCAGGCGAACTGCTCCTCACTTCAATGGATACGGATGGATGCCGCAATGGTTTTGATCTGGAGCTGACGAAAGCGGTCACCGATGCGGTACGGATTCCGGTCATTGCATCGGGAGGATGCGGCTGTCTTGACCATTTTTCGGAAGTGTTCCAACAAACCGGAGCAGATGCGGCGCTTGCGGCTTCCTTATTTCATTTCCGTGAACTCACGGTACAGCAGGTCAAACAGCATTTAACTGAGAAAAGTATTCCGGTGAGGAGGTCACGATGAAAAACTTGGACCGTTATTTTAAAAAAGCAGAACTGATTCCGGCGATTGTTCAGGAGGCGGACAGCGGCGAAGTTCTGATGCTTGCGTATATGAATCGGGAAAGTCTGCAAAAAACGTTTGAAACCGGATACACTTGGTTTTACAGCCGTTCTCGGCAGGAACTTTGGAACAAAGGTGCAACATCCGGCCATTTGCAAAAGGTTGTGGATTTGCGGGCGGACTGCGACGATGATACCTTGCTTGTCAAAGTAATCCAAACAGGAAATGCCTGCCATACAGGTGCTCATAGCTGTTTTTTTAAAGAAATTTGGAGGGATAACCATGACTGATGTACTAAAAGGATTGTATGAAGTGGTGCTTGAGCGCCGCGACCATCCACAGGAGGGGTCATACACTTGTTATCTGTTTGAAAAAGGACTGGATAAAATCTTAAAAAAGTGCGGGGAAGAATGCAGTGAAGTCATTATTGCCGCAAAAAATGGAAAGAATGAGGATACCGCGGAAGAAGTCTGCGATTTACTCTATCATCTTCTGGTAATGATGGCGGAACAAGATATCCCTCTTGAACAGATTGAAACTATTTTAGAAAAACGCAGGCAGAAAATCGGAAACTTAAAAACGTTTCATGTCAGCGATCACAACACTTAAAATAGGATGTATGCAGGAGCTTTTTGTCGCAGTATAAGGACAAAGGGCTCCTTCTTTTTAAAATAAAATTGCTCTTTGTGGTACAATTTGCTATAATAATCGTTGCTGAAAAAGCATGAGAATGAATTGTGTAAAGACTGCGCTAAAAACCATGTGTCTTCAAAAAACGCGGTCTTTTTCATTCGATCAGGTATAGAATAAACGTTAAGGGGGGATGAGCATGGCGAGAAAACGGATGGTTCTGCAAAAGCCTTATGTAGCGGCGATTATTGCGGCGGCCGGTTCCGCTACGCGCAT
>CALLQM010000147.1 GCA_938014855.1 uncultured Clostridia bacterium
GTAAGAATTGATACTACACCTGCCAGCACCGATGCTGAAATAACATACTTCCAATCCACGCCGCCCATAACTGCAGCTGTTCCAATTCCGGCAACGGCAGCCTGCGCTACTGTCTTGATTGCTCTCATTCCAGCTCTTTTCGCCCATTCTTTCCAATCTCTATTCTTCATCCTCATTCCCCTTCCGGCGGCTCTGTTGGCAACGCCATTAACGCCTCATACATCCTAGTTCCTACGCCATTTCCTTTCAGTGTGTGATACTGTTGATACTCGTCCTCTAACGCCTGTTTGACGTACAGCGGACAATACCCCAAATCGTCATGATATTTATTGTATAATCTGATAAGATCAGCCCTTAACAGCGCCCTTGTTCCTTTGCGGGTAGCTGTCATTTGTCGGCACATATACCCCATGCTTCCTGTTAGAAGTGTAAGAAGCTGCCAGTTGTTTGAGATAAACTCAAGCATGTAAATTCCTCTTTTCTAGTTTTCTGCAAAATAAAAAGACCGTCTCCGGTCTGGCTCTGATTTTCATATAATCCCTTTCAAAATCAAGACTGCATTTCTTTCAACTTATCTTCTACCCTTTTACGCCATAGGCTAGGCACATTCTCCACATCCATTAAACCTCTCTGAATTTTATCTACGTAAAAAGCTATCATTACACCATACCTCCTTCCAACAGGTTCGAGAGCATCTCCCCAATTTCTTGAATGGCTCCGTCCTGTAATCGTTGTTCTGCCTCTGTTTTATCTTTCAACTTCTCAAGTTCCGTCTTTTCTCTGACTGAAAACGATGCAGCGACACAATCATCCCGAATATCTACTTCCCGGAACAGTGGGGAAATGAGTTTCATATCGGTATATTCACCAGTAACTATATCATCACTTGTAAATTGCAATACATCAAGGTTTCCGTTAACCATTAACGCATCCGCTATAGCTCCTAATTCCTGAAAGTCCTGTGCCACCGCAGTGATATTTGATAGGGTTGCGCCCGGCTTGACTTCAATTTCTGTTTTGTCTGATAAAATAAGTTTTCCCATGTTTAATCCTTTCTTATATTGTATAAACGATAGTTCCTCTCGCCGCGGCATATGCTGTAGTGCCCCAAGTTTTTATTGTTCCATCAGTATCCACCATAACTTGAAGCGGTCCGTTTAAACCAGAATAACCTGCTGAATATACCTGTCCGGATGGGCGGTATCCTGCTGGAATCGTAGCAACTAGCGTGTGCGCATTTGCGATACCGGATCCAGTCAGAGAGAAATTTATTATAATTGTGCCGTCACTTTTCTTTTTTGCTGACACGTAGCTTTCTGTAATTCAGCTAGCCAGTGCTAAAGTAAATGCTTCTCCTTGCATCCTGGATAAGACCTCATTGACCGCATCAACCACGGAGTTCTTATTTGTCGTTTTTAAATCTGATAAAAGTCCAGTAGGTTGTACCACCGACCAGTTTGTCCATGTTGTTCCAGCGAATATTCTGGTAAATACAGTATCAGTGCCTTTATAGGAATTAGGTGTCAATTTTTGTACCCAATAACCA
>CALLQM010000148.1 GCA_938014855.1 uncultured Clostridia bacterium
CCCAAAGTACCATACTTTCATTACTTTATCAATACATTTCTGTTATATAGGTACTCCAATACCTTTTATGTCAAGGTTCCATTCTTATAACATCATCCATCCTGTTCCTAAGTCTGCTCCTCCAGCCGTTCGAATTGCGCAGTTGCGCATTTATTAGAGCAAAAAAGGACGAAAACACATTAAAATGCTATAAAACTCTATAAAATAATGGAAAACTTGTCAATTGTAATGAAATAAATTTCCTGATACTATATAAGCGTACAACAAATTGCACATAAAATGTAGTTGTTAGATGCAAATATGTGTTAAAAAAGAAAAGGAGAGAACATATATGAAAAAAATAGTCAGCTTGCTGCTAATATCGGTAATGGCACTATCTTTGTTGACCGGATGCGGCGAAAAATCTAGTGATAACGGTAATGCTAAAAAGGCAGATGATGGAGGAGATAATAAACTAACGGTATGGTGCTGGGATCCGGCTTTTAACATTAATGCTATGAAAGAAGCCGAAAAAATATATCAGAAAGATAATCCAGACTTTAAGTTAGAAGTTGTGGAAACCCCTTGGGAAGATCTGCAGACTAAATTAACCACTGCAGCCAGTTCAAATAAAATAGATACTCTTCCTGATATTATACTTATGCAAGATGATGCTTTTCAAAAAAATGTAATAAGCTATCCAGATGCATTTATAGACCTTTCTGATACGAAAATCGATTTTAGCCAGTTCGCAGAAGGAAAAGTAAGTGCGTCGACTGTAGAAAATAAGAATTACGGGGTTCCTTTCGATAATGGAGCTGTAATTGCCTGCTACCGTGAAGATATATTAGAACAGGCCGGATATACAACAGATGATTTTAAGGATATAACCTGGAACAAATATATTGAGCAAGGAAAAGTTGTTTTAGAAAAAACCGGAAAACCACTTCTTTCATGTTTGGCTGGAGAAACAGATGTGCTAGCAATGATGCTTCGCTCTACAGGAGGCGGATTCTTTGACGAAGATGGAAATGTAACCATAGTTGATAATGAAAAATTAAAAGCGGTTTTAGAGACATATGCTGAATTAATAAAGAGTGGAGTTTTAGTTGAAGTAAATGATTGGGATCAATACATCGGTACTTTGAACAACGAAACAGTTGCCGGAACTGTTAATGGTTGTTGGATTATGGCATCTATTCAGACAGCAGAAGATCAGGCAGGTAAATGGAGAATTACAAATATGCCTAAACTAGATGGTGTTGACAATGCAACAAATTATGCTAACCAGGGCGGATCCAGTTGGGCAATAACAGCAGCCTGCAAAGATGTAGATCTAGCGGCAGATTTCCTTGGCAGTACTTTTGGAGGTAGCGCAGAATTATACGACACGATTTTAAGTACAGGTGCTATCGCAACTTATAAACCAGCTGCTGATACAGAAGCATATGCACAGAAGAATGAATACTTCAATGATGAGGAAGTGTATAAGCTGATAGTTGATTTTGCATCAAAAGTTCCTGATACTATTAATGGTGTTTATTTCTATGAGGCACGTGATGCAGTAGGGACAGCGATCACAAATATTATCGGTGGAGCAGATATTGATAAGGAATTAAAGACTGCACAAGAAACGATAGAATTTAGCATGCATTAATAAGCGAATAAAAAGGGTGGCTTATTAGTCACCCTTTTTATGAAGGAGTGAAAATAATGAAAAACAAAATGACCCTTGACAAGCGTCATAGTCTGACAGGTTGGGCATTTATTGTACCAGCGGCATTATTAATCATACTGATGAGTTTTATTCCCATGCTTCAGGCGTTGATACTGTCATTTAAGTCCGGAAAAGGGAATAACTTAGACTTTGCCGGAATAACTAATTACATAAGAATTTTTAAAGATGGAGTCTTTATACAATCACTAAAAAACACATTCTTTTATCTGATTTTGCAGGTACCTATAATGCTAATCACCGCATTATTATTAGCATCAATATTGAATGACCGCCATTTAAAATGTAAAGGATTATTCAGAACGGCAATTTTCCTGCCATGTGCAACATCATTGGTATCTTATGCTATAATATTTCGTTCTTTATTTGCAGTTGACGGCTTTGTTAATACAGTATTAATAAAACTTGGGATCCTTGATACTGGATATAACTTTCTTGGTCATGCGACAAGTGCCCGGATAATCATTATTATTGCACTTCTATGGCGCTGGACAGGATATAATATGGTCTTTTATCTCTCCGGCCTACAGAATATCGAGTATTCAATATACGAAGCAGCAATGATTGATGGTGCTTCTGCATTTAAAAAATTTACACACATTACTATTCCACTGCTAAAACCAATGATATTGCTGACCGCTATTATGTCAACAAACGGAACACTACAGCTTTTTGACGAATCCGTAAACCTAACCAGCGGTGGCCCGGCTAATGCAACAATTACAATGTCACATTACATATATAATGTTTCGTTTAAATATGTGCCAAATTTCGGTTATGCAGCGGCAATGTCTTATCTGATTTTTATTTTAGTTGCTATTCTGGCATTTGCTCAGATGAAAGTAGGTGATAAACGTGACTAGACTTAAGCATGCAGGGAAATATATTTTTCTTATAATATTTTCGATTATCTCCGTATTTCCATTGTTTTGGATGCTTATTGCATCCACCAATAAAAGTGCAGATGTCTTAAGAGGGACATTACTGCCCGGTAAAGAGTTTATACATAATTTAAATAATTTAATGGCTGTTCAGCCTGTTACATCATCTATGTGGAACTCATTTAAATATGCAGTGATCTTAACCATTGTTTCATTGCTTATTTGTTCAATTGCAGGTTATGGATTTGAAATCTATCACACAAAGGGTAAAGATCGTGTGATGTCTGTAATATTACTTGCTATGATGGTTCCCTTTGCAGCAATAATGATTCCGTTGTTTCGTATGTTCTCTAATGTGCATCTGTTGGATACAACACTGGGATTTATTCTGCCCTCTATTGCGACGCCATTTTTAATCATGATGTTTCGACAAAGTGCAAGGTCGTTTCCACATGACATTATTGAAGCTGCACGAATAGACGGCTTGAATGAAGTGCAGATATTCTTTCGCATGTTTATTCCGACTATGCGCTCTACTTACGCAGCAGCAATGACTATTACTTTCATGAATGCATGGAACAATTATTTATGGCCTAAAGTCATAATGCAGGATGATGCCAGTATGACTATGCCTATGCTGATTGCTAACCTGACAGCCGGATATACTACAGATTATGGAGTACTTATGGTAGGGGTATTACTTTGTACAGTACCAACGGTTATCATTTTCTTCTTACTTCAGAAGAGCTTTGCGGAAGGTATTACAGGTGCAGTAAAATAGTTACAGAGGTGTCTCATATGAAAGAGCAGAAAACAAATACAATTACAATCGATATGATTGCAAAAGAACTTGGGGTGGCAAGCAGTACAGTATCCAGAGCGATTTCTGGAAAAGGTCGTATCGGACAGCAAACGCGTAGAAAGATTCTTGATTATATTGAGGACAATGGTTATAAACCAGCAACCTTAAGCTGTCCAAATAAAAGATTAAAGACAGAAAATATTGCTGTAGCAATCCCGGCATTTTCTGATTCCTGGCATCTGCCCTTTTTCCAGCGGTGTTTATTAGGAGTCTGCGATGTCGCTCAATCGATGGATTATGATGTAATGGTAGTAAGCCGAACAAATGACTCTATTGCTTCAATCGAAAGGATTGTTGCAAGTAGAAAAATTGATGGTATGATACTGACCAGAGCACTTATAAACGATGAGGCAATTGACTTTTTAAAGAAAAAGGATGTTCCTTTTGTGGTTATAGGATCCGTTGATGAAGAAGATGTATATCAAGTAGATTCTGATAACTTAATAGGTTGTCGAGAACTGACGGCATATTTGTCAATAATAGGCTTTAAGAAAATCGGTTTAATTGGTGGCAATAAAAAATATAAAGTAACATTGGATCGTTATCAGGGTTATATTCAAGGATTAAAGGCTTCAGGACTTGAAGAAGATCCGGATATCGTATTCTTTGATGTGTTTAGTGACAGTGAGATCAAGCAGACAGTAAAAAAATTGATACGTAAAGGAGTCAATTGTATTGCTTGTATGGATGATTACATTTGTACAAGGGTACTTAAAATATTAAGAGAAGTAGAAGACGGACGTCATCTAGGCATACGAGTGGCAACATTTTATGAAACAGGAGTAGAATTATTTGAAGGCTTCGATGTATATTCACTCCGATATAATCCCAACGAATTAGGTGCTGAGGCAGCTCGAAAACTATTTAGAGTTATTAACAAAAAAGATGTTACATATAAAACAAAACTGGGATATGAGGTAATCATGCGTAAACCAGGCGGCTAAACAGGAGGTAGAAATGCATATAAATAAAATGCTACATGGCGGAGATTATAATCCGGAACAATGGCTAAACAAGCCGGATATATTAGAAAAGGATATAGAATTATTTAAAAAGGCAAAAATCAATACCGTAACATTAGGTGTTTTTTCCTGGTCAACTATAGAGCCAGAAGAAGGAATATTTCATCTTGAATGGCTGGAAAAAATTATTAATCATCTATATGATAATGGAATATCAACAATTTTAGCGACACCTTCAGCTGCAAGACCTAAGTGGATGTCAGATAAGTATCCAGAGGTACTAAGAACCTCCCAAGATAGAAGGCGTAATATATTTGGAGGTCGTCATAATCACTGCTACACCTCTCCGATTTACCGAGAAAAAGTAGCAACGATAAATAAAAAACTTGCAGAAAAATTTGCATCAAACCCTGCGGTCATACTATGGCATATATCGAATGAATTTGGTGGGGAATGCCATTGTGAACTTTGT